>JBBRYY010000005.1:0-69788 GCA_038237245.1 Gemmatimonadales bacterium
GTCATCTGGCGCTCCGGCAAGATCAAGCGAGAGCTGCGCGAGCGCAATTTGTTCGATGTCTCGTGTACGGTCGTGCATCAAGACCTCGCGAAGCTCTCTCCATCCTCCAGGCTGGCGCACATCGACGAGTGCACGCACGCCCGACTGCCCGAGGGATAGTACTGCTCGAGGAGTGCCGGCTTCGAACTGTGTGAGTAGGGCAACCGCAGGAATCCGAGGAAACTCACGCACGATGCGTCCGAAGCGTGACGCATCCTCTTCGCCCCCACATCGCGTGACCGAGACGACGACCGCACTCACACGTTGTGCACGAAGATCTCCAATGAGATCATCGATCGAATCGCGATGTACTGTTCGATAGAAGCCTTCCCCCGCCGCGTCAACCCGTGACCGCTCACCGGGCATGAGCATCGTGGCAACAGGGGTCAGCATACGAGAGGGTGGATTAGCGGAGAGCCGCATACGACACCAGGGCCATTGGGTGGGCCTGGAAGGAAGTCGACCAGGACTTCCCAACTATATTTGGCAGCGTCAGCGTATCGTCAACGTAGCTTTTTGCTATACTACAGAGACATAATCAGGGTTGGTCGGACGGTCGCGACGGCGTATCGCCATCGAGGAAAGTCCGGGCTCCAGAGGGCGAACCGCCAGGTAACTCCTGGGCACCTCGTTCATTCGTGAGCGGTGGTGACGGATAGTGCCACAGAAAACAAACCGCCGGCGAATTTTGGCCGGTAAGGGTGAAAAGGTGAGGTAAGAGCTCACCGCACAATCAGTAATGGTTGCGGCATGGTAAACCCCGGTCGGAGCAAGGCCAAATAGGCGGCGAGGGATGGCCCATCTCGATCAAGACGCCGCGGGTAGGCTGCTAGAGTGTATGAGCAATCATACGCCGAGAGAAATGACCGTCCGAGCAGGAAACTGCTCGACAAAACCCGGCTTATAGATCATCCCGTTTATGTCGTTCGATCTCCGGCAATCAATGCGATTGCCGGAGATCGTTCGTATTCGTCCAGGACAGATCGGCACGAGTCTCGCGGGTTTTCGGAGTTACGAATAAAGAAAACATCCACAAGGATGCTCAATGTTGTCGCGCAGATCGTTTTACCAGATCATCGCCCTGATTTGCACATGCAGCTGCACACCAGTTCATCATCAACAGTCGGTAGCTACAGAGCCGGGCTCACATGATTCTGTAAGAGTTTCCCCGATTGATGGCTGGCTCCCACATCAGGCAGCGACAAGTGGACAGTACGTGGTCGAGGACAGCTCTACCATCTCGGTCAACAACGACTCCACACAAGCTTCGTCGATCAACAGTAGAACAGTGTTTACATTGACGACGCAACTCGTGGGAGATTCCGCTTTGCTCCAGGCGAGAGTTGACTCTCTCTTCATATCAGCTCACACGCCAACGATGAGAAGCACTTTCGACAGTAGTCTGTCGCAGTCGTTCCAGGCAACATTGTCCCCGACAGGAAAGGTCCAAACAATTGATGGCGCTATCAGCAATTCCTGTGTCGGGGGTCGCGATCCGGTAGCATCACGGATTTTTGATTTCACCATCAGCTATCCACGGCACAGAATCAAGGATGGCGACAAATGGGCAGACACTACGCACATCACTACATGCCGTGGAAAAACGCTGTTACGTCAGGAGAGCATACGACAATATGAACTACTTGGTCGCATCGCTTTACCGACTTCTTCAGCAATGAAGATCCAGCGAATTACATCAACTCGTTTTCTCGGAGCCAGAACAAATATCCAGAATCATCTCGAGATTGATGGATCCGGAACTAGCACAACAACGCTCTACATCGACGATATTACTGGATTCCTGCTCAACGCTAAGAGTAAGTCCACTTCGACTTTGACTGTCTCGACTGCTAGAGGGTCATACTCATTCATCCAGAATATCCTCACAGATATCACTCGTCGCTGAAAACCTTTTAGTCAACCAATCTGAGTGGCATGATGAGACACATGTACTTCGCAGAATCATCCCAGCCAACAGGCTCCACCGTCGCTGCTCTTTCTGGAGCCTTGAAAGTGAGCTTCACCTCATCAGTCGGAAGGTTTCGGAGGATCTCAAGGAGATAACTCGCGTTAAAACCAATATCAAGCGAATCTCCCTCAAAATTGATCGGAAGCTCATCTTGTGCTTCACCCAGATCTGGTGTTTGCACACTGAACTTGAGCATGCCGGAATTAAAAGACATTCGGATACGATGCGTCTGATCAGATGCAATAACGGACATACGCTTCAACGCCTGGATCAGTGCATTCCGATCTGCAAGTGCAATCCGATCATTATCCTTCGGAATCACTTGCTCATAATTCGGATATGGCCCTTCGATTAACCGTGTGTAGATCGCAGTGAATGGTGATCGAAATCCAAGATGATTATCCCCACGCGCTACTTCGAGCTCCTCCTCCGCAGGAAAGAGCCGGCGAATTTGTTCAAGAGCTTTCGGGGGAATAATGAGATCACTGGAGGGCACTCCAACAGCATTTATAGGCATCTCCATCTTTGCGAGCCGATGTCCATTAGTCGCTACCATCCGCATCTGATCTGGACGAAGCTCCCAAAGTACACCATTGAGAATCGGCCGGCTTTCTTCTGTCGAAGACGCAAAAGCTGTATGCGCAATCAGTTTTTGTAAATCCCCAGAACGGATTCTCCAACTTTCTCCAAATCGAATTGAAGGAAAACTCGGGAACTCATCCTTCGGTAGACCAAGCAATTTAAATTTGGACCGACTACACTCGAGCGTAACTTTTTGCTCTCCGCTCGCGCTTACTTTCACCGGCACAGACGGCAATTCGCGTACAATCTCCACTAGTTTTTTTGCGGGGATCGTAATTGCTCCCTGGACATCAACATCGGCCATTAATTCTGTACTAACAGCCATATCCAGGTCCGTACCAGAAAGACGGATTCCCCGTTCGGTCGTCTCGACAAGAAGATTCGCAAGAACAGGCAGCGTTGTTTTTGCAGGAACGCTCGCCGCTACAGCACTTAACCCTTCCTGTAGTTTCTCACGAGCGATCGTAAAGCGCATTCCAGCTCCTCAGTTCATGGATGAAAATGGGTAGTGTACTACTGCTTTTATATAAGTAATTGGAACTAGTAGTAGCAGTAGAGAATGCTCATATGTGGAGACTGGAGTCAACTATTGTCTGATCATGGAGATATGGATTGCTGGAATATGTGAAAAAACAGGTGATATGGACAGTGATAAATATGAGACGTTAGAGCTGATCTTTTAGGGTGGAAAGTTATCTTGGAAGGATTCTTAGATTATCACGTAAGGATGTGAAACGGCGCTTATAGTTAGGATCCTGCTGGAGTTGGAGAACTTTCTCTAAACTGTGGATGACGGTGGAATGATCCCGCCCACCAAATGCCGCACCGATTTCCACGAGTTGCAATCCAAGGAGTTCTCGGATCAAGTACATAGCGGTCTGGCGCGGGACGGTAAGATGTTTGGTACGGCTTTTTGAGCATAATCCTTCGATTGTGACACCCCACTCTTGAGCGACGGCCGCTTTGATCGTCATGATGTCGAGTCGTACTACTGCATCAACAGACTCATCTGTTCCTGGTTTGAGCTTATCTCGCAACGCTTCGCGAGCAAGACCGATGGTAACCGGCTGATGTTTTAGTGAAGCGTAAGCTAGTAGACGAATGATAGAGCCCTCGAGTTCACGTACACTTGACCAAACGTGGTGAGCAATGAATTGGATCACGTCGTCTGGAATGGTAAGCTCTAGGTGGTCGAGATGTGCTTTATTTTGGAGGATTGCGATCCGATGTTCGAGATCGGGTGGCTCGATATCAGCAACCATTCCCCATTGAAATCGACTTACCAAGCGGTTCTCAAGTCCAGGAATATCTCCAGGCGGTCGATCACTAGTTAGTACGATCTGACGACCAGCTTCGTAGAGCGCATTGAATGTGTGGAAGAATTCTTCTTGAGTGGCTTCTGTGCGTTTTAAGAAATGAACATCGTCCACAAGGAGCAGATCTACCTCTCTGTACCGTCTACGAAAAGCAGCTGTAGTTCTTGTTTGGATTGCCGAGATAAGCTCGTTTGTGAATTGCTCTGTCGCGACGAAGCATAGACGCATTTCTGGTGAGTTCTCGAGAATTTCGTGAGCAATTGCCTGCATGAGATGTGTTTTTCCGAGTCCGGTCTGTCCGTAGAGAAACAATGGATTGTAGACCTTCCCTGGTGATGCAGCAGCGGCCTGAGCAGCGGCAGCTGCAAGTTCGTTTGATTTTCCAATGACGAAATTCCGAAATGTGTAGCGAGAGCTGAGTTGTGGATTCGAACGCGGCGGTGATCCATTACCGGGCTCACGAGTTTCGGGAAGCGGCGCGACAAAAAGGTCCATTTGAGGCCGCCCACGTCGCTCCTCATCCACCTTGAAAACAATGTTTATCGGATGTCCGAGCGCTACTGGCGCATAACTGGCTAGTAACTGCGCGTGTTTTGACTCGTTCCACTCGGCTGTAAAGCGATCCGGCGCGCCAATGGTGATCGTGTCGCCATCAAGCTGAAGCGCAACCGTCGGCTCCAGCCATGTCTTAAACGTCTGGGCTGGCAAGTCACCACGCGCTCGATCGAGCAAGCGCATCCAAATTTCGACTGCAGTCAAAGCCATTATTCGATGTGGAAAAGTCTGGGGGACGCGAAAGTAGACCAGCTAGACAAAGAAGTCAACGAAGTCTTTGGTCGTGCTCAACGCCTCGGCAGTCAGCTGCTTGGAGTTAGTTGACGTATGTCTCTGCAGTGACTATCTTTAGCGTTCTGCGTTTACCGCCTTTTCTCTGCACTGCATGTTGGAGTTTTCATGGGCAAGCCCACTTACCGACCCCGCAATAAGCGTCGTATCCGGACGCATGGCTTTCGCGAACGTATGGCCACGCGTTGGGGACGCGATGTGCTCAATCGGCGGCGGAAGAAAGGGCGCAAGCAGCTCACCGTGCAACTTCCTTCGAAGTACGCAGGCGCCTGACGGATTCTGCAGATAACCGCTTCCCACGCAGTCATCGTCTCACGCGGGGAGTTGAATTGCGTCTCGTTCTACGCGAAGGGAAGCGGATTCAACTCGAGCATCTCGAGCTCCGAATCGTCGCTTCTCTTCTGCATCATCCCCGCATAGGCTTCGTCGTTCCCAAGCATGGTCGCTCCATTGTGGAGCGTAATCGGCTGAAGCGACGACTCCGGGAGATCGTCCGCCTGAACATCCTGCAGCGGATTCCTTCCGTCGACATGATCGTTCGCGCTCGGCCCGGAGCCTATTCTGCCTCCTTCGCTTCCCTCGAGCGCGAGCTTCTCTCCGGAAGGGAACGCACCGAGCGACTCTTCAAGGCACTGTGATGCGGTGGCTCCTGGTGTCGCTTGTGCGGGGTTATCAGATCATTCTGTCTCCTGTTCTTCCCGCATCCTGTCGTTTCTTCCCAAGTTGCTCCGCCTACGCAATCGAAGCACTCGAGCGACATGGTGCGCTAAAAGGGTCCGCACTTACCATTCGTAGACTTGCCCGGTGTCAGCCATTCTGTACGGGTGGCTACGATCCCGTGCCGTAATCTCTTCGTAATTCATGGAAAAACGACTTCTCATAGCTCTCGCTCTGGCTGCGATCGTCATCGTCGTATCCCAGAAGCTCTTTCCAGCTCCACCCGTACCCGTGAAGCTGGTTGCAGATAGTATCACTCATGTGAGTGCGAAAGATTCTGCGGTTACAACGCGCGGACCCGATTCGGCTGTAGCTATAAGTGGTGCGACAAGAAGCAGTCCGTCCGTCGCCGGCAAGATGGAAGTCGCGGAAGCAACTTCGGACACACTGAGTGTGGTCACGCCGAAGGCGATGTACTACTTCACACCCCTGGGCGCGGCGCCGCTGGATGTCGTACTCAATGACTATCGCGTGATGCCGAAAGCCAGTAACCGGAATGTGAAACTCGGCCGGCCTCACGTCCCGCTCCTGAGCTATGCAGTGCTGAAGGGAAGAGACACCCTCGAGCTCGACAAGGTCAAGTTCAGCGTCGACACGGCAGCTCACTCGGCAACTCCCGGCATTGCCTTTGTCGCCGACGTTCAGGGTGCGCGCGTGTCGATTGCTTACGCGTTCAATGGCGAGGGATACCTTGCGAACGTACGCGGGAGGGTAAAAGGCATCGACTCGACATCGGTGCTGTTGATCCGGATGCATAAGGGACTGCCGTTCGTCGAAGCAGATTCCTCCGACGATCTACGAAGCCTCGCCTACGTAGCGAAGCCTCTCCATGAGGACGCGCATAGCATCGCCTTCACGAAACTCGATTCCCTCGCGCCGAGCGTCGAGCGCGATTCTCTCGCGTGGGTAGCGAGCAAGAACAAGTATTTCCTGCTTGCGGTAATCGCGACACCGCCGGGAAAGCCATTCGGAGCCGCGGTATTCACACGCGGTCTTCACGAGCCGAAGGCCGTGAGCTCTGCTGACGCCCTGATTCTCCAGCCGTTGACTCAAAGCGGCGAATTTGCCTTCGACATGTACACCGGGCCGCAGGAATGGCGCCGCCTCCATCAGATGGGGCGGAATCTCGAGCACGTGAATCCGTATGGCTCGTTTCTTAGACCCATAGTCCAGCCATTCGCAACGATCGTCATGCAGGTCGTGCTGTGGATTCACGACCGGCTCAAGATCAACTACGGATGGGTACTGATCATCTTCGGCATCACAATTCGCCTCCTGCTCTGGCCTTTGAACCAGGGTGCCATGCGCAACAGCTTGAAGTTGCAACGCATCCAGCCGCAGCTGCAGGAAATTCAGAAGAAGTACAAATCAAATCCGGAAAAGCTGCAATCGGAAATGAGCAAGCTCTATAAGGATCACGGCATGAGCCCCTTCACGCCGCTCGCAGGATGCCTTCCGATGCTCATCCCAATGCCGGTGTTGTTCGCGCTGTACTTCGTATTTCAGAACACCATTGAATTCCGTGGCGTGTCATTCCTCTGGCTTCCGGATCTTTCACAGCGCGATCCCCTTTTCATCCTGCCGGCTGTGATGGGTATCTCGATGTACGTGCTCTCCTGGATTAGCTTGCGGTCAGGTCCGCCGAATCCACAGGCGAAGACGATGGCGTACATCTTTCCGGTAATGATGGTGGTCTTCTTCTGGCGCCTGGCAGCCGGGTTGAATCTGTACTACGCCGTCCAGAATGTCGCGACGCTTCCCCAGCAATGGTTGATCGCACGCGAGCGCGCGAAGTTGGCCGATACTCCAGCGAGCGGATGACGGCCGCACCGTGACGCCAGCAGCCGCGCCGCCAGCTCGGGAGCGGCTTCGCATCACCTACGTCGGCCACGCCACGCTCCTGCTGCACTTTGCAGACGTGTGCGTGTTGACGGATCCGAATTTCGACGACAAGCTCGGCTATTTTCTCCCTCGCGTCACACCGCCAGGGGTGGGAATAGTCGAGCTTCCCCGTGTGGATGCGATACTGCTGACGCACGCGCATGCGGATCATCTGTCGTTTCGAACACTGCGAGCGCTCCCTGCCGGAATCGTGGTATACGCACCTCCCGTAATTTCCCGCTGGCTACAGCACGCCGGCATCGCATCCGCACGTCCGCTCGCGGCGGGGGAGCATGTGCAGATCGGCGCGCTCACCATCACGAGTGCGCGCGCGAAGCACGTCGGTGCACGCTACGGGATCGACAGGTGGCGCGGTGACGCGCACATGTATCTGCTCGATGATGGTACGTCGTCGGTCCTCTTCACAGGAGATACCGCGATTACACCTGCTGCGGCCGACCTGGTACGGCAGATCGCCCCGCGCCAAGTAGATGTTGCGCTGCTGCCGATTGGCGATGCGCCGTGGTGGAAGCGGTATCTCTTTCGGCGCGGGCACCTCACGCCGGAGGACGCGCTCACCTTGTTCGAGCAGGTGAATGCCAGGCTGTTCGTCCCCTTCCACTGGGGCACCTTCCGACACGTCACATCGGGCGCGCACGACGCGATCAATGTGCTTCGCGCACTGCTTCCGAGGTATTCGCGACGCCCCGACGTACGGATTATCGCGCCCGGGGAAACGCTTTGCCTGACGGTCGACGAACGATGACAATGCGCGCCGGCATCCTGCCAGGAGCGAACGATACGATCGTGGCCCAGGCGACCGTCGGTGCCAGAAGCGCCCTCGCGGTGATTCGGATGTCGGGTCCGGACTCGCACCGCATCGGCGCCGCGCTTCTGTCTCCGTGGCGCGCGACGCCGCGCGCGTCGTATCTCTCCACGCTGCGGGATCCCAGCGGGCGGGAGATCGACCGCGGCATCGTGACCGTCTACTCCGGACCTTTCTCGTATACGGGAGAAGACATGATCGAGCTGTCGCTCCACGGCGGCGAAGTCGGACCCGCACTCGCGATCAATGCGCTGCTTGCGTCCGGCGCGAGAGCGGCACTACCTGGAGAGCTCACGCGGCGCGCACTGCTCAACGGGAAGATGGATCTGCTCCAGGCAGAAGCAGTCGGCGATCTCATCGACGCACGGTCGCGCGCAATGCACGACGTCGCACTCGGCCAGCTTGCTGGGCACCTCTCGGCCCGACTGACGGCGCTGCGCGAGCAGATCATCGAGATCGAGGCGCTACTCGCCTACGACGTCGACTTTCCCGAAGAAGATGATGGCCCGATCGATCGCAGCCGCATTCAACGCGCGGCACAGGTCACTCTGGCCACGATCGATGCATTGCTCGCTACCACGGCGACGGGAGAGATGATTCGCGGCGGTGCGGCAGTAGTTATCGCAGGCGCGCCGAACGCCGGCAAGTCATCGCTCTTCAACGCACTTGCAGGTACACGGCGCGCGATTGTCACCGACATCCCGGGCACCACACGCGATGCGCTCGAAGCGATGATCGACATTGAGCGATGGCCCATCCGTCTCGTCGACACCGCCGGGTTGCGCGCGAGCGATGACATGGTCGAGCGGCTCGGGATCGAGGTCGCGGAGGAACACGTCGCGAATGCGGTGCTCGTGCTCGTCTGCGGCGAGGACGTGGAGTCGCTCTCGATGGCGATCGAGAGTGTGCGTCGACTCACGCGTGCTCCCTTGCTCGCCGTCGGAACCAAGAGTGATACGGGGGAGATCTCAACGCCGGCGGTGACTGCCTTGCTCTCGCTCCACGGCGCAACCGCCGAGCTGCGTTACGTGCCCGTGAGCGCGCGAACGGGTGAGGGGCTCGCATCGCTCACGAAGAACATCGCCGAGATTCTACAGCGCGTTCGCACTGTGCTATCGAGTGAAAATCCGATCATCACGCGTGAGCGGCATCGCGCTGCGCTTGCGAGCGCGCGGGCGGAGGTCGCGGAGTTTCTCGAGCTATGGGAACGGGCGAGTGGGCTGCCAGCGACTGTCGCCGCCGTGCACCTGCACAGCGCGCGAGGCTATCTCGAGGAGCTCGTGGGAGTGCTCGATGTGGAAGACGTGCTCGACCGCGTCTTTAGCTCGTTCTGCGTTGGTAAATAGCGTTACGCCGAGGCGGCGGTGAGATTCGAGATTGCGGAGATCTCGTCCGCGCTCGCGCGTACCGCCCACGCCATGCCGCGTTCCGCAACCGCGCGCTCGACCATGCGGCTGCCGAGGTAATAGCCGGCGCGCTCGGGGAGCACGTACTGGTCGATGGTGCGTGACTCGTCGCTGAGGCCGCCGGAGAGATAGCGGAGGCGCAATCCCAGCCCTGATCGCTCGAGATCCGGCGCGACGGAGCGAGCGAGCACACCCTCGAGTTCGCGGATGCGCGCGTACTGACGCCGCGAGTATCCATAATACTCCCACTCGGCGTGACCTGGGCTCACTACGCGGGCGACTTCGACCGCGATCCCCTCGTTGATCACGTGCTCGCGCAACGTCGCGCGGCGACCGGTCTCCCAATAGCTATAGTAGCCATCGGACTCGGTGATGAGTTGACGCAACGCGCTGCGGCTCGAAGGCGACGTATAGCGTACCGCATGTGCAATTTCGTGTGCCAGCCAGAGTGGGATCAGAGCCGGGTCGAGACCGAGCCCCTGTGTATCGGGGTTTGCCACTCCGGTGAAATGCTCGAGACAGACGAAGGCAATGCCGCGCCCACCGGAGACGAGCTCGCCCGCGTTAGCCGCCCCAACGCCGACCATCAGCACGACATCGATGTCGGAATCGAGCTCGAGGAGCGTGCCGCAGCGATACTCCGTTTCCCTCGCCAGCGAAACGACATCAGTTCGTTCCAGCATGGCGCGCAAATCCTGCCGATCGGCCCGCATGACCGAGCGAGCTACGTCATCGAAGTGCGATGTGTCGGGATCGAGTACGTAGTTGCGCCAGTATGGCTCGAGAATGCGGAGGTGGGACGTGTAGTAGCGCCGGTACGCGGCGACTAGGTCTGAGCTGTCGAGCAGTGCAAAAAAATCAGGTATCAGATTTATCAGCATTCAGACCGGGTGCGCGTGAGGATGGCGCGACGTCCGTCCGGCGGACGGGTGAAGATAGTCTCGGCCTTACAGTGCAACAAGGGCGCTTCGATATGCTGGCACGCAATTTCCTTCTGTCGTGCACATGAACGTGCCGGAGCCCAGCATGACGACGTTGAAACACATCGAGCTCACCTGCCCCATCTGTCATCACTGCTTCGATTCGCAAGCGGTGCTGTCGACGAACTCGTTCGGTGGAAAGCGAACCGACTTTCACGAGCGCGCGGCAGGGGCACAGCCGCTGCCCTATCTAATACATCTCTGCTCGCGCTGTGGCTACGCTGGAGGCGAAAGAGATTTTGGGGACGAGGCGGATGTGAGTCCGATGCTGAAGGAGCACGTGTGGGACGAGCTCGCGCCGCGATTGAGCGAAGGTGCGCTGACGGGCTCCGAGAAATACGAGTTCGCCGCAAAGGTCGCGCTGTGGCAGGGCGCGGAGCCGCGTCGCGTCGCGGACCTGCTGCTGCGCGCCGCGTGGTGCTGTGTGGACGAAGGGGACACGGAGGCAGAGCGATATTTCCGGCGGCGGTCGGCGTGGATGTTCGAGCGGTCGCTCGAAACCTTCGACGGCGTCGAGCGGGACGAGCGCGCCGTGCTCACATATTTGGTGGGCGAGCTATGGCGCCGGATCGGCGATTCCTCCATCGCGTCCAAGTGGTTCGACCGCGTTGCCGGCGAGGTGCTGGATGCCGATGCGCAGGAGTGGTTGATCGCGGCTGCGAATCAGCAGCGCGATTGCCCGCGCGAGTGGTTCGGCTAGCCGACGCTACGCATCGGGACGCGTTCCGAAGATCCGGTCGCCTGCGTCGCCGAGTCCGGGAAGGATGTACCCTTGCGCATTGAGCTCGCGGTCGAGGGCGGCTGCGAAGATCTTCACGTCGGGATGGACGGCGAGCATGCGCTGCACTCCCTCGGGCGCCGCGACGAGACAGAGAAAGCGGATGCGTGTCGCACCGGCGCGCTTGAGTGATGCGACCGCCGCCACCGCGCTGCCTCCCGTCGCCAGCATTGGATCGAGTACGAAGAACTGGCGCTCGGCCGCGTCTCCCGGTACGCGGAAGTAGTAGTCGACCGGCTCGAGTGTCTGGTGATCGCGGTAGAGTCCGATGTGTCCGACGCGCGCGGAGGGGACGAGTCGAAGCACACCGTCGACCATGCCGAGTCCGGCGCGGAGGATCGGGACGAGAGTGAGCTTCTTCCCGGCGACGCGCTGCGCGGTCATGCGTTCCATCGGGGTGTCCACGGAGACCGGTTCGAGGGCTAGATCGCTGGTGGCCTCGTAGGCCATCAGCATGGCGATCTCCTCGACGAGCTCCTTGAAGATCTTGGTCGGTGTAGCGCGGTCGCGAAGGATCGAGAGCTTGTGCTGGACCAGGGGATGCCCGGTAACCGACAGGTTGGGCAGCGAAGGGGTGGTCAGCATGCGGCTGAAGGTACTAACTTCGCAATCATGAAAGAATACCAGGCGGTCGTGCTGAAGCTGTCGCGCCGTGCTCATGACGACGAGGATGCGCTGACGGATCTGCTGAACGAGCGCAGTCGTGGCGGGTGGGAGCCTGCGCTTCTGTCCCAGGATGGTGCACGCATGACGGTGGTCTTTCAGCGCGCATTGCCGGCGTCTCGCAAAGAGAAGTGACCGAGCGCGCGGTGGTGGTTCCGCGTCCGCGTGCCGATGCCGCGGAGCGCATCCTTCGCGCTGCGATCCGTCGCATCGTGGCATCGGGTGCAGCGGCGCTCACGATGCACGAGGTGTCGGAGGAGGCAGGGGTGAGCAAGGGGCTCATCCACTATCACTTCCACGACAAGGAAACGCTGCTCGCGCGCATGGTGGAGTGGATGACGCGCCATCTCGTGGGGCGAGAGCGTGCCGCGCTGGCGGAGTCCATTCCACGTCATGCGATCGACGATTTGTGGAAGTGGCTGGAGTCGGAGCTGGAGCGCGGGCAGATCCGCGTGCTGCTCGAGCTCGCGGAGTGGCGCGGGCCGCTCGTGCAGAGCGCGATTCGGGAGTCGGCGACCGCGCGCCGCGATGCGTCGGCGGCCTCGATCGAGCATCTGTTCTCGCTGCTCGGGTTGCGTCCGCGGATCCCGGCCCAGCTGCTCGCGGATGTCGTGGTGGCGTTCATCGACGGGCTGTCGATCGCGATTGCGATCGATCGCGAGAAGAATGCGCGGGCGGCGTTCGACGTATTCTGGCTCTCGCTGCTGAGTCTCACTGAGTAGCGAGCCGCGTGCGGGCAGCTGGACGTGAGCGAGTCCCGCTCGCTTTTCGCGCGCCTGTTCGGCGCGGTGGCCGTCGCGGCGCTGCTACTCTGGCTGTCGTTCATGGCCGCCATCATCGATGCCGGGCGGAGGAACGAGGCCAGTGCCGCCGATGCCATCGTCGTGCTCGGGGCCGCGCAGTACGAGGGGCGCCCTTCGCCGGTGCTGAAAGCGAGGCTCGATCATGCGGCATCGCTGTGGGCGCAGGAGCTCGCGCCGCGGATGATCGTGACGGGCGGGCGCGGAGTCGGGGACACGACGAGCGAGGCTGCGGTGGGGATGCGGTATCTCGTGCAGCGAGGAGTGCCGGCGGATTCCATTTCGATGGACATGGAAGGGCTGACGAGTAGCCAGTCTATGGTAGCAGTGCGCCGATTTCTGGGACGGCGACCAAATCCAACGGTGATTTTGGTCAGCGATCCGTTCCATATGCTGCGGCTGTCGATCCTGGCGCGGCGACTACATATGATTCCATTGCTCTCGCCGACGCGAACGAGCCCGATTTCTACACGGCCTGGGCAGCAGTTTCGCTACATTCTGGCGGAATCGCTCAAGGCTCCCTATGCGCTGCTGGTGGGTGCGCGTTGAGCGCCGAACGGGGGCATCCCCGGTGCCCGTTTTGGCGTCTTTCAGTGGGTTCCGTCACCCCTTCCCTCTTGCGCTAAAGCCAATGATACTGTCACATTGGAGCCGCGAAGTGTCACATTACGTTAACACGTGAAACGAAAGGGCTCGGGACGGATCTACGAGCCTCATCATCGTATGGCGTTCTCACTGCGGGTAGCTACCATGCCCCATGACGTAGCTGTTCCCGAACACTCCGCCGATTCCTGTTTCTCGGTCGGCGAGGACAATCGAACGAGACTGCTGGTCGCACTCGAGCTGCGTCACCGAGCGCTCGCTTGCGATGGACAACATCATCGCCATCCTGCCCGCACCATCCCCTTCCCACTTTCCGGCAACAACTCCCTTCCCATGCGCTGGGAGTCGGTTAGCGCGCTCAGACACTTCCTCGGCGAGCGCCGGAGTGCGTAGCTGCTTCATGCTGGATCATTGCAGGATTTGAAAAGTTCCCCCACGTGTCTTCCGGAGGTTTCTGAATGCGTATGATTCGTACTGTGGCTCTCGTCGTCGGCGGGCTGGTGCTCTCGACCACGCTGAGTGCGCAGGAGCAGGTGGAAACGATAACGAAGAAGTCTGTGACGCGCGAGCCGACGTTCACGAGCGTCACCGATGACATGCTGAAGAACGCCCGCACGGATGGTAAGAACTGGGCGATCTACGGCCGCGACTACACGAACCAGCGCTACTCGCCGCTCGCGCAGGTCACTTCGGCGAACGTCGGCTCGCTCCGGATGTCGTGGATGTACCAGACCGGCATCTCGCGCCTCGGCTCGTTCGAGACGAGCCCGGTGGTCGTCGACGGCGTGATGTATCTGACGACGCCCTACAACACGGCGATGGCAGTCGATGCGCGCACGGGCCAGCAGATCTGGCGCTACGAGCACAAGCCGAGCATCACCGCGCCGATCTATTGCTGCGGCCCGAACAACCGTGGCGTCGCGATCTCCGGCGGCATGGTGTACATGGGCACGCTCGATGCGCGGCTCGTCGCGCTCGATTCGAAGACGGGCGCCGTGAAGTGGGACGTCGAGGTGGCCGATCCCGAGGCGGGCTACAGTCTGACGATCACACCGCTCATCGTCGACAACGAAGTCATCGTTGGCACCTCCGGCGCCGAGTACGGCATTCGCGGTTTCGTGCGCGCGTACAACAAGGATGATGGCAAGCCGATGTGGACGTTCTACACGCTTCCGGACAAGGGCTGGGAGGGCAACTTCGCCGAGAAGACCGGTGAAGGCGAAGACCTCAAGCGAAACATCACCGCGGAGAAGGCGGCGATGGCGCAGTACGGAGATGCGTGGAAGCGTGGCGGCGGGTCGGTGTGGATGACGCCAGCCTACGATCCCGCTTCGCACAACATCTTCTTTGCCGTTGGCAATCCGTCGCCAGACCTCGATGGCACGGTTCGTCCCGGTGACAATCTGTACACCGAGTCGATCGTCGCGATCGACGCGCATACGGGCGAGTACAAGTGGCATTACCAGCAGGTTCCGCACGATGTGTGGGACTTCGACGCCACGAGCCCGCCGGTCATCGTCAAGCTGAAGAACGGCAAGACGGCGGTCGCGGAAGCCGGCAAGACGGCGTTCGTGTACGTGCTCGATGCGGAGACGGGCAAGCTGATTCGCAAGTCGGAAGAGTTCAACAGACACGAGAACTATTTCGTGCAGCCGACGGCCGAAGGCGTGCGCATGCTGCCTGGCGCGAACGGCGGATCGGAGTGGTCGCCGACGGCGGTCAATCCGAAGCTCGGTTACATGTACGTGCTCGGTCTCGAGCAGCCGATGAACTACATCACGCATTCGGCGCCGCTCGAGAAGGGGAAGCTCTGGCTCGGCTCGGCGTTCAAGGCCGTGCCGGGTGAGAAGCAGTTTGGGACGTTCACCGCGATCAACCTGAACACGGGGAAGCGCGCGTGGCAGGTGAAGACGGATCAGCCGATGATCGGTGGCGCGCTGGCGACGGCCGGAAATCTCGTCTTCACGGGCGAGGGGAACGGTCACTTCAACGCGTACAACGCGACGACGGGAAAGACGCTGTGGACGTTCCAGGCGGGCGCAGGCTGTAATGCTCCGCCGGTCACATACTCGCTGGACGGCAAGCAGTACATTGCCGTTGCATGCGGTGGGAACTATCAGCTCGGCTATTCGTTGGGCAATGCGGTAATGGTGTTCGCGCTGCCCGGCGGCGCGCCTGCTGCGAAGAAGGGGAAATAATCGCAACAACGACGGACGGGCTTTCGGGCTCGTCCGGCGTGTTCTGCGTGTTCTGCGTGGAGGATACGGTGGGTAGTCACGGGAAGCTGTGGGCGCTCGGAACGCTGGGACTCGGACTCTTGTTGGGAAGCGCGGCGGCACCGGTGGCTCGCAGGCAGGCGCCGACGCAGCTCGCGGGACGGGACTGGCAGAAGTTCGGCCCGAGGGAGAAAGACGCGTACGTCGCGGGCTTCATCGCTGGTGCGGCCGTGCGCGGAGGTACGGCGGCGATGAGTATGGATACGACGCCGAGCAAGGCGCTCGATGCGATGCGAGCAGCAAAGCAGCTTCCGTTTCCGTATTCGGTGTCCGTGTACGCATCACAGATCGACGATTACTACTGGTGGGAAAACCATTTGGACGTTCCAATCGTCGATGTTATGGTCAGAACCGATTTGCAGCTTCGCTCTCATTGAATCACGCCGTTCGCGGCGCAATCCGTTTGCGGGGAGGTGGCATCAGAAACTCGTTTGATGGAAACTCGTATGAAGGTGTTGTTCCGATCTCTTCGAGATCAAAGGATTCGTTGGCGCTCGAGCTCTTTCGCGGTCCTTGTCTCTCGTTTTTCACTAGTCTTGGAGAAGCAAGCATGAAAAGAATTGCAATCGTCACATGTGCACTTGCGATGGCGGCAGGGACTGCCAATGCGCAGGGACTCACGATGCAGATGAGCAATGGTTGGAATTTCTCGTTTTCGGGTAACGTGAATGCGTTCCTGGTTTACACGGATGGGAAGTGCAGCTCGACGACCCAAGCTGGTGCGGGCGGCAGCAGTCCGTGCTCGTTCGCCGGCGGACTCGTTGGTTCCGGTGAAGGCTCGAAGGCGTCGGCGATTCGCACCGGTCTGCTTCCGGCGTTCGCGACGTTCGAAGCGAAGGGCAAGGAAGGCGGCGTCGATCTCGGCGTGCACTTCGGCTTCGCTCCGCAGATCAACAACGCAAACGGCGTGCACGACAACTTCGGCAACGGCACACAGGCCGGCGCGCAGATCGACATGCGCCAGGTGTATCTGACGGCCGGTGGAGAGTGGGGACAGATCCTCGCCGGTCGCGAGATCGGGCTGTATCAGCGCGGCAACATCCTGAACGACATGACGCTCTTCGGCGTCGGCGCGGCGGGCGGCACGGGTTACGGTGCGGGCGGCGGCACGACGCTCGGCCGTATCGGCTTCGGCTACGTCTATCCGAACTTCGTTGCGCAGATGACGTACAGCAGCCCGGCGACGAACCCGGCGCAGATCTCGATCGGTCTCTTCGATCCGAGCGCGATCGGCGGCAGCAATGGCTACACGCAGACCAAGATTCCGCGCGTCGAGTCCGAAGTTACGTGGACGGGACATTTCGGCGCGACGACGGCCGAAGCTCCGAAGGGCGCCGACAAGGTCATGTTGTTCGCCAGCGGTGAATGGCAGCATGCGTCCACTCCGTCGACGAGCTCGGTGTCCAAGGATTCGTACGGCGGCGCCGGTGGCGCGCGCGCGGACTTCGGCGGGCTGTCGCTCGTCGGTTCCGGCTTCTATGGAAAGGGCATCGGCACAGTTCTGATGTTCGACTCCGGTAACGAAGTCGATGACAACGGCGATCTGCGGACGTCGTACGGCTTCATCGGTCAGGCCGAGTTCCAGCCGATGGGTACGAAGTGGAAGTTCGGCGCCAGCTATGGCGAGAACGATCTGAAGCAGACGTCCACCGACGATAGTGATTGCGAAGGCAATTGCTTCTTCATGAAGAAGAATTCCGCGATCGTCGGCTCCGTGACGTACCTCTGGACGAAGTCGCTGCGTTGGGTCGGTGAGTACACGTACACGAAGGCGACGGCGCAGACGGGCGAGAAGGCCACTGCGAATCAGGGCGCCGTCGGCATGATGTTGTTCTTCTAGGCTCTACTGCTTTACGGTTGCACACACGGGCGGTCTCCCTTCGGGGAGGCCGCCCGTGGCGCATCAGGGGGCCGGGATCGCGATCCGGAGCGTCGCCATGTTGTCGGTGTAGCTGCTCTCGCGCAGGACGCGGCAGAAGTTCTGCTCGTCGCGCACGGGGCACGCGTCCGTGGAGTCGGGGAGGTAGGGGGGGTTGACCGTTATGCGGATCACGTACTCGCCGGCGGGGGTCGGCTGCGTGGAGTCATCGAGCACGAAATACTGACCGGGGAGGGTGCGCGCGTAGATGTCGGTCCAGCCGGCGTGCACGCCCTGGTTGCCGTGCGTCCTGAGCGTGCCGCAGCTGCGGTAGACCCAGCTCCGCGGATCTACTCCGGGCATGAAGGGCTCACTGTCATCGAGACAGAAGCCTCGTTTGCGCGCCATGATCGGGATGCCGAGGGCGCCGCTGGCGAGCACCGGGAGGAGCTCGTAGGTGGCGTAGTGCTTGTAGTGGAAGTGGTTGTGGCAGGGCGCGTACTCGAACAGCCCGTCGGAGTCGCCGAAGTCGCCGTCATGATTCGGATCGATGTGCGCGAGCGGGTCGCCGACGTACGCGTCGGCATCCCCGATGTTGGGGGTACTCACGGAGAAGCGCAGCACGCGATGGGTGCCGGGGGTGACGCCGTACTCGATCGACGTGCACGATCCCGCTTCGACGAAATCGCTCCCGATGGTCCATGACGATGCAAGCATCGCGGAATCGACGACGAAGTTCGCGAGACCATCAAGGTCGGGGATGCCGTGCACGCTCTCATTGGTGGACTCGGAGCACGCGGAGAGGATTGCTGCGGCGAGCAACGGTGCGCATCGAACGAAACCAGAGAGTTGCATTCGCGTGAGGTGAGGGAGCGAGGCGTCGGGGGTGGGACGCGTGCCGGAGGAGGGGAAGCGAGGGTGAATTGACGCGGGGTAGCTCTGGGCGAACGGTGGTTCGACGTGAGTGCGGAGGGGCTCGAGACGAGCATGCAGCGCTGGGGGCGTGACGGGACTTCTGGCACGTTCCACTATAGAGACTACCGTCCACCGCTCTCCGGCACAGCGGTCGAGGCCGGTGTGCCGGAGGTGGGGAGCTCTGTGCGATGCGTCACCCTCCTCTAGCGGAGACGCTCGGAATGTCGCATCTCTCTGTGAGTGGCCAGCTTGACACGCAGCACAAAGAGATACAGTTTCTTTTCCCTACCCGGATGGATTGGGAATATCCTAGTTCCACGCTTCCTGTTTCCTATACGGTTGAGGGGGCCGGATGTCACATGCTTCTTAGTGAACGAAGTCCCCCGCGTATGAAATCGCCCAGCAGGAATCCGCTCGCGCTGCTGTGTCGTACATGAGCATCCCCCGTTGTACCGCTTTATCCTCACTCTTCATTTCTCAAGAGGCAGCATTTATGAACCGTGTCACACGTTTCTCTTCCTGGGCAGTCGTGGCCGGTCTCGCCGTTGGCGCCGCAAGCGTCAGTGCGCAGGACCTGCAGACGATGTCCAAGAATGCAAACCAGTGGGTTATGACTGGGCGGACGTACGATCTCCAGCGCTACAGCCCCCTCGACCAGATCACGACGTCGAACGTCAAGAACCTACATGTGTCGTGGACGATGTCCACGGGTACGTTGCGCGGCCATGAGGGCAATCCGCTCGTCATCGGCAGCACGATGTATGTCCAGAGCTCGTTCCCGAACAAGGTGTACGCGCTCGATCTCACCAAGCCGGGTGCTCCGCAGATCTGGCAGTTCACGCCCGAGCAGTCGTCGGACGCGATCGCGATTGCCTGTTGCGACGTCGTGAACCGTGGTCTGGCATTCGATCCGAAGACGAACCGCCTCGTGATCGAGCTCCTCGCCGGTGATGTGCTGGCGCTCGATGCGAAGACCGGCAAGCAGGCGTGGCGCGTCAACTCCGTCGATTTCAAGAAGGGCGAGACGATGACCAATGCACCGCTCATCGTCGACGACCTTGTCCTCACCGGTATCTCGGGTGGTGAGTTCGGCGTCCGTGGTCGCATCACGGCCTTCAACATGGCCGACGGCAAGGAAGTCTGGCGCAAGTACTCCACCGGCCCCGACAAGGATGTCGGCATCACGGAGAACACGCTCAAGTCCCCCTATGCGTCCGCGCAGGGCAAGGATCTCGGCGTTTCGACGTGGCAGGGCGACGAGTGGATGCGCGGCGGCGGCACGACGTGGGGCTGGTATTCCTACGATCCTGCGCTGAACCTGTTCTATCATGGCACAGGAAACCCAGGCACCTGGAACCCTGACCAGCGTCCTGGCGACAACAAGTGGTCGATGACGCTGATGGCGCAGAACCCGAAGACGGGTGAGGTTCGCTGGGCCTATCAGATGACGCCGCACGATGCATGGGATTACGATGGCGTCAACGAGAACGTGCTGTTCGATCACGGCAGTCAGAAGCTGCTGGCGCACTTCGATCGTAACGGCTTCGGCTACACGCTCGACCGTACCACCGGCAAGGTGCTCGTCGCCAAGCCGTACGGCCCGACCAACTGGGCAAAGAGCATCGATCTCACGACGGGTCGTCCGGTCGAGGATCCGGCCAAGCGCACGACCGCCAAGGGCAACGTCGAGGGCATCTGCCCGGCCGCCATTGGCTTCAAGGATCAGCAGCCGTCGGCGTATTCGCCGCAGACGGGTCTGTTCTACGTTCCGACCAACAACATCTGCATGGACTACGAGGGCGTCGAGGTGAAGTATGCCGCGGGCCAGCCGTACGTCGGTGCGATCGTTCGCATGTTCCCGGGCCCCGGTGGAAACCGCGGTGCCTTCATTGCCTGGGATCCGATGGCCGGCGCGATCAAGTGGAGCATCAAGGAGAACCTGGCGGCGTACGGCGGCGCGATGACCACCGGCGGCGGACTGGTTTTCTACGGCACGATGGAAGGCTGGCTGAAGGCGGTCGATGCGAAGACGGGTACGGTGCTCTGGCAGTTCAAGACGCCGTCCGGCATCATCGGCAACCCGATGACCTACGTCGGTCCTGATGGCAAGCAGTATGTCGCGATCCTCTCCGGTATCGGAGGCTGGGCCGGCATCGGCGTTGCCGCCGGCATTGGCGCTGAAGATCCGACCGCCGGTCTCGGCGCGCTCGGCGCCTTCGGCGATGCGGGAAGCTACACGAACCAGGGTGGTGTGCTCACCGTGTTCGCGCTCGACGGAATGGGCAAGAAGTAGCACCGTTTGGCTGGGCTACATGTACAAAAAACCCGGTGTCGAAGCTTGCTTCGGCACCGGGTTTGTTCGTACCCTCCGGGAACTCGAATCGGCAGCAATCGTATGAATCGGATGCACACGAGACTCGAAGCAGTCATGAAGGGAGCGGCCGTTGCGCTCGCGGTACTCGTCGGCTTGGCCGGCCGAACTTCGGCGCAGGGGACGAAGGAGCCGATGATCCTGCTGAGTCCGGACAGCATGTGGAAGCAAAAGCACAACTTGCGAGTCTGCGCCGATCCGCAGAACATGCCGTTTACGAACAAGAAACGGGAAGGATTCGACAACAAGATCGCGGACGTGATCGCCCAGGAGCTCGGGGATAGCGTATCGTACGCGTGGTGGCCGAGCAGGCGTGGCTATCTGCGCAACACGCTGAGCGCGGGAGCGTGCGATTTGGTGATCGGCGTGCCTGTGGGCTTCGATCCCGTAGCAACCTCGAAGCCGTACTACCGCTCCACGTATTACATCGTGAGTCGTACCGACAAAAAACTCGGAATCACCTCGCTCGACGATCCTCGTCTCAAAAAGCTGCGAGTGGGCGTCAATCTGCTGGACGGGGACTACACGAATACACCGCCCGCGCACGCATTGAGTGCGCATGGGATTACGGGTATCGGCGTCGTCGGCTTTCCCGGATTCTACGACGAGGAGCATCACCCGGGCGAAATCATCGATTCTCTCGCCAAGGGGAACATCGACGTCGCACTCGTCTGGGGACCGCTCGCCGGGTGGTTCGCCAAGCAGTCCGGCGTTCCGATGACCTTGACGGCACTCCCCGATTCCGACAGCGTAGACCTGCCGTTTGCGTACTCGATTGCAATCGGCACGCGGCGCTCTGACCGCGAGCTGCGCTCGCTGATCGATGAGATACTTGTACGGAAGAAGCCGGAGATCGACAAAATCCTGATGGAATACAACGTGCCTACAATGGGCACCACGCGCTGAGCGACCATCCGTTACGGCAATGTACAGGAGCAAACCCGCATGTCGATGAAGCGTTGTCTTGAGCTCTCCGTTTCTCCTTCACTCTCACTGCTTGCGCGCGTGATTCTCGTGGGAAGCGCGCTCGGCGTCGCCACGGCCTGCGCTCACCGAGACGCGACGAAGACCGACACAACGGTCGTCGCCTCGACTGACTCCGCAACGACTTCGACAGCTACGACCGCGATCGCTCAGCCGGCGACGCCGGTCGAGAGCGTATCGACGGGCGAGACGACGATCTCGGCGGAGTCGAAGGCGAATCCGTCGGTTGCGGCAACCAATGTGACGACGGGCGAGGCGAAGGTGGCTGCGAAGCCGGCGGCGCCAGCGGCGACAACAGCGCCTCATAAGGTTCACACGGTCGCGCATCCGGCCAGCGCGGCTGTTGCAAAGCCCGAAGCAGCGCCGGTGGCCGCTCCTGCTGTCGCAGCTGACACGGGGCAGAAAGCTGCCACGACGGACAGCTCGAAGAAGGCGGCGGCGGCAACCACGGATACTTCGAAGACCGCTTCCGCAGGCGATGCTGCGGACCATCTTCTCGTCTCCCCGCAGGAATACGAGGGATGGAAGATGTTTTCCGTGTATTGCTATCGCTGCCACGGCGTCGATGCGATGGGAGGCGGCATCGCGCCGAATCTCCGTCACTCCGTCAGCAAGGAAGGAAGCGTGACGCACGATGTCTTCATCACGACCGTCACCTACGGGCGCACGGCGCTCGGCATGCCGTCGTGGAAGGCGCTTCTGACGCCCCAGCAGATGGAAGGCCTCTGGCTTTACATCAACGCGCGCAGTACGGACCGGCTCTATCCGGGACGACCGCACATGGCGAAGGGCGCGAATCCGTAGGGGATCGTGAAGGATGTCACGAGAAAGAGGGCGACCCGTTTTCGGGTCGCCCTCTTTCGTAGTGCGCGAGTGATGCGAGCGCGCTAGGTAAGCAGCTGCACCAGCTTCGAATTCGGATAGCGCTCACGCAGCTTCGCATCGATGCCCCAGGTGCGTCCCGCGCGCGCGAAGAGGAAGGTCAGCATCATCGTGGCCAGCATGAAGTGGAAGCCCTGCTGTCCGGAGCTCTGCTGCTGCACCGCCATTCCGTAGAAGATCACCTGCAGCAGACCGAAGAAGGCGCCGACTGGGGTGAGCAGTCCAAAGAGGAGCGAGATGCCGACGGCGACCTCGCCGAATGCCGTAAGTGTCGCAAAGACGTGCGAGTTCGGAACGACGGTGTCGAGCAGGAAGCTCTTGTACCACGGGAACGGATTGTCGGCCGCGTACTTCGCGATCAGCTTCGGCATCACACCCTGCCAGCGCGCGGTCGCAGCGGGCAGCGGGAAGAATCCGCCGGCGAGGGCGATCGTGATCTTCGTCAGGATGCTCTTTCCAAACCAGACGCCGACGACCATGCGTTGTGCAGCGATCCATTTCTGTGGTGCGCGCATCGTTGTGAAGTCGGGCATCGTATCCTCGAAGATCGTAATCGCCGCCGGATGGCGACGCAGAGCGGTCAGGCACGCACGGACTGGGGATCGCGAACGCTCACGCGCGCGCCAGTCCCTGCAAACTGATTGACGTATACTGATCCGTTGCCGTTGAGGTACGTGCGCGCCTGGAAGGCGAGCGCGGAGGCCGCATCCTCGCCTTCGACGATACCATAGACGGCGGGACCCCATGAGCTCTGTCCTACACCCACCGCACCCCAATCGCTCATCCTGCCGATCAGCTCGGTGGATGGTCCTGTCGCGAACGGACCGCCCTGCGCCGGTGCGAACCATCCGCCGTTGATCTGCTGGATCTCCGTGATTGCGCTCCCGAAGGCACCCAGGTCGCCGTCTACGAGCGCCGGAAGCATCGACATGACCACGAGGTGGGAGACATGCTCCACCTCGCGCAGAGGCGGCGGAGGGAGCTCCGTGAAGGCCTCCAGTTCGCTCTCGCCGCTCATCCCCTCCGTGGCTCGCGGCACGATCAGCACGCAACGCCACGATTCGGGGATCGCGATCCGCGCGAGCAGCGGCGCGATGCGATCCCCGCCTTCGCTCCGACCGCCCTCGACGACGAAACCGCCGCCGTCGAAGAGCCAGCTTCCGATCGCCGAGCGGCGCGCCCGGCCGACGGCGGCGGCGAGCACGCCCGTGCTCGTATCGCGATCATAGAGCTCCGCGATTGCGCGCGAGACGGCAAGGGCGAGCTGCGTGCCGGAGCCGAGCCCTGCGTGACTGGGAATGGCGTGGCAAATCAATATTCGCACACCGCTCCTAATTCCCTGAGAATCCAGGTAACGCGTCGCGAATGCCGCCGCTCGCTCCGATTCTGCGCCCTCCGCCTCGACCACGTCCGCACGCTCCACTTCGATCAGGAGCGACGGATCGAAGACGCCGGCGCCGATCCCGCCGAAGCGGCGTCCGAGCGAGCCGCGGAGATCGAGCATCCCGAAGTGGAGGCGCGCGGGCGCCTCGATGCGGACCATCCTGTCTACCGCGCGGCCGTCAGCCACCGGCAGCTTGAGCGGCGGCAAGGGCAGCGAGCTTGCTCTCGATGTGATCGGTGAGCATCGCCATCGCCTCGTGCTCGCGGTCCCCAGCGGTCTTATCGACGATGATCTGTAGCCGCGCCAGATCCGCGCGGATCTCGGCGGCCGAGAGGAGGTGCGTGCGCGTGGCGACGATCGCAGTCTCGAGCACGGCGTTGCGCGCGCGATTGAAGCCGATGAACTCGCGGCGCGCGCCGCTGTGCACGACGGCGGTGTCGATACGCGAGCGCGGCGGCGTCGCGTCGATGTGGCGCACCTCGAGCTCTCGCCAGGAGCACGCGGCCTCGAGCACCACACCCCGCACGCGCACCGCAGGGACGGCGGGATACTGCGGGCTCGAGATCGCGGCGCGGGCGAAGAGCATGATGTCGTCGGTGAGATTCACGACGGCGGCGCCGGTGTCGCGGAGGTTGCGGAAAGTCGTCGTCTCGAGGAATGGCTTGACGACGATGCGGTCGTCGCCCCACTCGACGCCCATCGGTGCGAAGTTCACGATGCCGGCTTCGTCCATGGTCGTGATGATCGCTTCGATGATCATGTGCCGCACCTATGGCGTCCGAGTGCGGCAGACGCGTAGTCAAAACGCCGAATCATCATGCGCCGCACTCCTCGCGCACGAGCGCGGCGTAGGCATCGATGATGCGCTGCGTGACCGGGCCGCAGCGGCCCGTGCCGATCGCTGCGGTCGCGATGCGCACGAGCGGCGCGATCCCGCGGATGGAGCTCGTGAGAAAAAGTTCGCTCGCCATCGCCAGCTCGGGCTCGGCCATCTCGCGCTCCATCGTGTTTATCTCGAGCGCGTGCGCGAGCTCGAGCACTGCAGCGCGCGTGATCCCCGGGAGCACGCCGCATGAGACGGGTGGCGTGACGAGCGTGCCGTCGAGCATCGCGAAGATGTTGCTCGCGGTCGCCTCGGAGACGTGGCCGGCGGTGTCGAGGAAGATCGCGTCGTCGGCGCCGGCGGCTTTCGCCTGCGCGAGTGCGAGCACGGACTCGGTGTAGGAGAGCGTCTTGATCCCCGAGGTGAGCGCGTACTCGTTGCGGCGTGCGCTCGCCATCGCGGCGACGAGGGGGCGGGGACTGTCGAGCGATGCGAACGGCGCCATGGTCAGCGCGATGGTGGGCGCTGGATGCGGAGGGGGCGCGAGCCCCGGCGGCGCGGGGCCGCGCGTGACGGTGAGGCGGACGCTCGCGTGCGCGTAGCCCGCGGCGTGCGCGGTGCGCGCCGAGGCGGCGACGTGGTCGCGGAGCGTGGGCGCGATCGGGATGCCGAGGATGCGCGCGCCGATGCAGAGGCGATCGAGATGCGAGTCGAGACGGAAGATGATGCCGTTCGTCATGCGCATCGTCTCGAACAGTCCGTCGGCAAGCGTGAAGCCGCGGTCGAGTGGAGAGAGCTGCGGCTCGTCGATGGAGCGCTCGACGCCGTTCAACCAGAGGATCATCGCACCAACTCGACGGGCGGCACCGTCGATTCCGGCGATGCGGCGGGCGCGAAGGCGAGATCGGCACGATCGGGGAGCGAGCGCTCGTTCCCGCGGTCGCCGTGCAGAAAGTGATCGATCAGCCAGTAGCCGTGCTCCGTGAGCGCGGACTCCGGGTGGAACTGTACGCCGACGACAGGATCGGTGCGATGTGCGATAGCCATGATCTCGCCGTCTTCGGATGTTGCGGTGACACGCAGTGTCGGCGGGAGCGAGTCGGGCGCGATGACGAGCGAGTGGTAGCGCGTCGCGATGAAGGGTGAGGGGACGCCGGCGAACAGCTCGCTGCCGTCGTGATGAATGCGCGATGTCTTCCCGTGCATCGGTTTGCGTGCGCGCACGACTTCGGCGCCGTACGCTGTGCCGATCGCCTGATGGCCCAGGCAGACGCCGAGGATGGGGATGGTCGGCCCGAATTCGCGGATGACGGATACTGAGATGCCGGCCTCGGCGGGGGAGCACGGGCCGGGCGAGACGATGATGTGCGTGGGGGCGAGCTCGCGGATCTCGTTTATGGAGATCGCATCGTTCCGGACGACCACGGGATGTTCGCCGAGCTCGCGCACGTAGCGCGAGAGATTGTAGACGAACGAGTCGTAGTTGTCGAGGAGAAGAATCACGCCGTACGAGATCCCACGCGAGAGGTCGATTCTCCGAGGGCCGCTAGGCCGAGAGCGCCCGAATCAGTGCGCGGGCCTTGTCGAAGGTCTCGCGGTATTCCTGCTCGGGATCGGAGTCGGCGACGATGCCGCCGCCTGCGGAAAAGTATACCCGTCCGTGGACAGCCTGATAGGTGCGGATGACGATGCTCGTGTCCATGACACCGGTGAGGGAGACGTAGCCAATGGAGCCGCAGTAGACGCCGCGGCGGGAGGGCTCGAGCTCGGCGATGATCTCCATCGCGCGGACCTTCGGTGCACCAGTGATCGAGCCGCCGGGAAAGGTGGCGCAGAGGAGATCGATGGCGTCGCGGCCGGGCTCGAGGGTGCCGGTGACGGTGGAGACGAGATGGTGGACGGTTGCGTAGCGCTCGAGGGCGAAGAGCTCGGGTACGCGGACGCTGCCGGGGAGTGAGACGCGGGAGAGGTCGTTCCGCATGAGGTCGACGATCATCAGGTTCTCGGCCCTGTCCTTTTCACTCTCCTGGAGGGCGCGGCCGAGCGCAGCGTCGTGGGCGGGATAGACGCCGCGGGGGCGTGTGCCCTTGATCGGGCGGGCTTCGATCTGGCGAGCGCTGTCGAGGCGGAGGAAGCGCTCGGGGGACGCGCTCGCGACGGTGACGGCGCCGAACTCGAGAAAAGCAGCGAAGGGGGCGGGGTTGATGCTGCGGAGTCGCTGGTAGAGCGCCCACGGTGATTCGGTGAGCGGGGCCTCGAAGCGCTGGGAGAGATTGGCCTGGAAGATGTCGCCGGCCACGATGTACTCGCGCACGCGAGTGAGTGCGTCCAGATACCCGCGATGGGTGAACGACGAGCGGAGCTCGAGATGCGGCGGGAGATCGGTGTCGGAAACGGGGTAGGAGGGCGCAGGGTCGAGTGGCGCGCCGATGGGGTGGGCGCTGGACAACGGGAACAGCGTTTTTATCTCAGCGCTAAGAGAATATGCGTCAAGACGATCCAAAACGCCTCTCAGCCGACTCTCACAGTACTGAGCTTTCTCCGTGTCGCTCTGTGGCATTCCCGTGGAGATGATCCAGGCGCGGTGCTCGAGGTGGTCCCACGCGATCACCCAGTCGTAGATCGGAAAGATCACATCGGGGATCGCGAGGTCGTCCCAGCGCGGCGAGGGAAGGCGCTCGAGCACGGCGCCCCAGTCGTAGGCGACATAGCCGGCGGCGCCGCCCTGGAATGGCGGAAGGTCGGGGATCGGATCGGCCTGGTGCGGGGCGAGCAGCTCGCGCACGGCGGCCATCGCGTGCGTTGTGACGGGAGTCGCTGTACCGGTGCGCGTGTCGAGCACCGATGCGTGCGCGCCCTTGCCGTGTACGACGAGTGCGGGGTCCGCGGCGAGAAAGGAATAGCGTCCCAATCGCTCGGCATCGCGCGCGCTGTCGAGGAAGAGGAGGTAGGGCAGCCCGCGGAAGCGGGCGCACGTCTCGACCGGATTGGGGACGGGCAGAAGCTCCTGGACGAGGGGCGGGCTCATGTGGGCGAGGGGTCGTCCCCGGAAGGTGCAGAGGGCTTTGCAGCAGCGCGCCGCGAACGCTGTGTCAGCTTCACGTGCTCCGACTTCACGTCGTCCGGCGGCGTGAGGTAGCCCCACGAGAGCGAGCCCTCCTGCCGATACGTCTTTCCGAGGGTGATCGCGAGCTTCGCCTTGGCGAGCTCCTTTCCCAGATAGAACGCGTGCGTCGCTTCGTCGACGCCCAGCTGCAGGAATATTTCCTGGATGTCCGTGCCGCGTACGAAGAGATCGCGATTGAGCACCGTGATCGTGTCGCGATCCGTGAAGATGCGAAAGTTCGGATCCGTGATGGCCTGCTGCAGCTTGCGCAGCTCTGCCTCTGAGTACTCGAGGATCTTCGGATCCTTGATCGTGACGAGGCGGTCGTCGATACGCTTGGGCGGCACCTTCTTCGTCACCGCGTGATACATGAGCCGGCGCGCGATGTCGATCTCGCGCACCGAGCCGTGCGCCCACGGAATCACCTCCGTGGTGAGCACGGCGCGAACGCCGAGCTCCTGGCAGATGGCGATGAGGAGCGCGTTGACGCCGGTGGAGTCAGCAGCCGTGAGCTCGGTGAGGTTGCCGATCCCCATCATCATCTCGGCGTCCGGCCATCGCCGTCTCGCCTCGGCGTAGCGCTCGAGGGAGGCCATGAACCCGAATCCGATCGGCTCGAGGATCGGGTCGATGAGATACGGAATCTTCAGCTCGTCGAGACGCTCGAGCGTGGGCGTGATCGTCTCGATCGGCGCGCCGAAGTCCGGTAGCGCGACGACGCGTACGTTGCGTGCCGCGAGCTCGGGTGCGATGTCGAGATTGCCGCCGTTGATGCTGAGGACGAGCGTGGCGCCCGCGTCGACCGCGGTGCGGATCTCGTCGGCGTCGAACGTGTCGATGCTCACGCGGATCCCGGCTGCCACGAGCTCGCGCACCACGTCGCCGAGCTCGGGAAACGTGCGGCCGGGAGTGCAGCCGATGTCGATGTAGTCGGCGCCCGAGTCATGAAAGCGCATTGCCTCGCTCATGATTCCCGCGCGCGAAAGCCGCGGGGCGTTATTGATCTCGGCGATGATCTCGATGTCCCACGCGCCATAGTCCTCACGCGCGGCGGCCTGTCCGAAGTACTCCGGAATCTCGCGCAGATCCTTCGGGCCCTTCTCGACGCGCACGGAGAAGCGCTCGGCGATCGCCTGCGTCGCGCCCTCACAGAGACCGGGGATGAGCACGAGATCCGTTCCGGCAGGGACCGCGAGATGCTTTGCGATCCAGTCGGTGGTCATGAGCGCGGCGACTGTGATCGGCAGCATCGCGACGTCAGCCGCGAACGGCACCTCCATCGACGCAAGCGTGCTGCGCAGCGCCGGCTCGGCGAGCTTCCCGGTGACGAAGAGAACGCGCGACGGCGCTGCGACCGCAGTCACTTACTTCGGATCGCCGCCCCGAACGAACTTGTTCGGCGTTCCCTCGAGGCCGGTGGTGCGCCCGCTCTCGGGGCGCCAAAGCACGGCGTCCTCGATTCTATGTGCGAGCTCGAAGTCCTTGTCGGTGATGCCGCCGGCGGAGTGCGTCTGCAGCTTCACGCCCACCTTCGCCCACGTCACCGTGAGATCGGGATGATGGAACGCCGCCTCGGCGACGAATGCGATGGCATTGACGAGCATCAACGTCGTCGGCCAGCCGTCCGTCTTGTATTGCCGGCGGATCCACTTGTCCTCGTAGTACCACCCCGGCAGCGTGCGCAGCTGCTCGGCGATCTGTTCTTCCGTGTATGTCGGATCCTTTCTCACCATCGTTCGCTGCTCCTCAGAGGTCGTGCTTCACATTACCACGCCGCCGCCGATCATCAGCATCTGCCCAGTCAGAAATGCGGAATCGGGGGAAGCGAGAAAGACCGCGGCGTGGGCAACGTCCTCAGCGGTTCCCCACCGCTTGAGCGGCGTGGTCTCGACCACGTTGCGGTAGTAATCGGGATCCATCGTCGTCGAGGCGAACTCCGTCTCGATCCAGCCGGGGCCCAGGATGTTCACGCGGATCTTCGGCGCAACGGAGCGTGCGAGCGATTTGCTGAAGCTGAGGATTCCGCCCTTCACGGCCGAGAACATTTGCGGATTGGTGCCTTCGAAGCCGAAGAGGACGTGATCCCAGCTCATATTGATGATCACGCCGCCATCGGGCTGCTCCTTCATCATGCGTGCGGCTTCCCACGATGCGAGGATGGTGCCTCGCAAGTCCACCGTGAGTAGTTGGTCGAGCTTCTCGAGGCGTGACTTCTTCGCGTCGTCGCCGGTGAGGATGTCGGCGCCCGCGCTGTTGACCCAGATGTCGACGCGCCCGAACTGGTCCGCGAGGTTGCGCGCCAGTGTAGCTATCGAGGCGGGGTCGGCGAGCTCGAGTTGGAAAACGGCGGCGCGGCGGCCGGCGCGCTCGATCTCCGTCGCGATTTCGGTGGCGTCGTGCCGGCCGGTGCGGTACGTGATGGCGACGTCTGCGCCGGCGTGGGCCAGCGCGAGGGCAATTGCGCGGCCGATTCCGGTGGATGCTCCGGTCACGAGCGCGACCTTGCCGGCGAGAGAAGACAACTGGTGGCGCTCCAGAAAACGATGCAAGCTTACCGGCGGAACTGCACTAATAAGCGCGGGATGCATGGGCGGTACAAGGGGGAGTGCATGCGTTTGCTGGTGAGCGTTCGCAATGCGGAGGAGGCGCGGGCCGCGCTGGCGGGGGGTGCGGAGATCATCGACGCAAAGGAGCCCGCGCACGGTGCGCTCGGGGCGGTGCAGATCGGTGTGCTGCGCGAGATCGTCGAGGCGGTGAACGGGATGCGCCCGGTGAGTGCGGCGCTCGGCGATTCGGGCGGCATCGACTCGTTGGCGAGCGCGTCCCGCGAGGCGGCGGAGGCCGGAGCGATGTTCGTGAAGGTGGGCTTCGCGGACGTGCGCGAGCTCGGCGCCGTGCGAGCGAGGCTGGCGCGCGTGATGGATGGCGCGCTGCTACCGTCGTCGCCATGCGCGGTGGTCGCGGTTGCGTACGCCGATTGGGACGAGGTCGGTGGAGCGGCGCCGTCGACGGTGCTCGCGGCGGCGGCGGCCGAGGGGGCGATGGGGGTGTTGGTGGACACGGTGCGGAAGGATGGCGCGGGACTCTTTCGGTGCCTCGGCCGTGCTGCGCTGGGGTCGCTCGTGCGAGAGGCACGTGAGCGGTCGCTGCTGGTGGCGCTCGCGGGGCGGATCACCGCGGACGACATGGCGTTCGCCTACGAGGCGGGGGCGGAGATCGTGGGGGTGCGCGGCGCGGCGTGCGAGCATGGACGCGAGGGGCGCGTGCGCGAGAGCAAGGTGCGCGAGCTGGTGACTGCGCGCGATCTGCTACGCGTGCATCGCGGCGACTCGGTCGGGAGCGCGCTGAATCTCAGCCGGGAAACCAGTTTCCGCTGAGCATGTCCGGGGTCATGATCGTGCACTGCATCGACGGAGCGCGCGCACGATCGAAGTAGCGGTCAACGACGGTGAGGGCATCATGCGCATCGGGTTTGATGAGGATCAGCTGTCGCGCGCCGACACTCGACGCGACCCACGCCGCGATGCTGTCGCTGGTGATCTCCCAGCTGTGGGGGAGCGGATCGGCTTCGCGGAGCCAGCGTGCGGGCGCGAGCACCGGGATTTTCCCTCGCAGGAGTGCGCGCTCGATCTCGCCGCGGCGATGGACGATCTCGGCGTTCGGGATGCGCGAGGCGAGGAGCAGGGCGAGCTGTTCCATGGCCAGGATGGCCATCCAGTGCGCGTCATCGTCGGTGAGGGTGTGGCGGGCGTCGGCCTCACGAACGGCGTCGGCGAAGGGGCCGCCGCCCGGGACGATGAGCAGCGTATGTTCGCGCGCGATGCGCTCGAGGGCGGAGAGAGTGCGCGCGAGCGCGCCGTCGATCTCGAGGAGTGCGCCGCCGACTTTTACGACAGCGTCGATGGTGATGGTCACGGGGGTGAGTCGAGCCAGCGCTCGCAGAGGCGCGCGACGGCGAAGGCGGTCTCGGCGCCGGCGGCGCGCGGTGCGCCGGCGGAGATGAGATCGTCGCTGGCGATGCGGAGTCCAGCGCGCCGCGCGGCCGCGCGTGCGAGGAAGGAACCGTGTCCGGCGACGACGGCGGTGGCGAGGTGCGGATGACGCTCGCGGACGCGCGTGATCGAGGCGGCGATGCGCGCGATCATCGTGTCGGCGACGAAGGCGGCGATGCGGTCGATGTCGGAGTCATCGAGGAGCTCGCGATCGGCGCAGACGACGCGTGCGATGCGCTCGCCGGCGAAGACGCGTGTGGCAGGGCGGGAGTCAGGCGTCGGCGCGGTGTAGCCTTCCGGCGGAAGCTCGCCACGCCACAGGTGGATGTCGCCCGAGAGCGCAAACGACTCCGCGGAGACGCCGGCGAGCCCATCGTGCAACGGCACGCGGTGCGCGATCGCTTCGACGGGCGTGCGCACGGCGCCGAGGTAGAGGAGCTCGCCGGAGAGAAGGCGCTCGGGATCGGTGCGCCCTTCGGCGACGACGCGTCCGGAGGTGATCGGGATGATGTCGGTGGTGGTGGTGCCGACGTCGACGAGAATCGCGTCGGGGACGAGCGACGCGACGAGGGCGGCGGTCGCGGCCCAGTTCGAAGCGGCAACGAGGAGCGGCACGATGCGCGCGTCGGCGACATCGAGGAAGCGACCGTCGACGGCGTAGACGAAGATGCACGCGGCAGGGAAGGCGTTCGCGACGGCATCGAGCACGTACGAAACGCCATCGCGCTTGGTGCGGAAGAATTGCGAGAGCTCGGCGGTCATGGTGACGGCATGCGTCTCCGTGCCGTCGGCGCCGAGGGAAGTGGCGATGCTCTGCAGTCGGGCGGCGAGGGTCGCGGGCGCGCGCTGGATCTCGAAGGGCTCGTTGCGCGCGCAGAGCGCGTCGTCGCCCGCGATGCGCGCCGCCTTGGTGTTGACGCCTCCGATATCCCAGCCGATGACGTTCATATGCTCGAGCATCTCGCGAAGTTTGGTCGATGCGGATAATACCGGTAGTCGATCTCCGTGCGGGAGAGGCGGTGCACGGGACGGGGGGCGACCGGTCGCGATATGCGCCCGTGAAATCGGCGATCACGCCGACGCAAGGCGATGCACTGGCGCTGGCGCAGGCGTACGCGGCGGTGTTGCGGACGAGCGAGATCTATGTGGCCGATCTCGATGCGATCGGCGGGGGCGCGGTGCAATATGTCATGCATCAGCGGCTGTCGCGCATCGCGCGCAGCTGGATCGATGCGGGGGTGCGGAGCGAGGGTGACGCGTGTTCGCTGATCGATGCGGGGGCGGACCGCGTGGTGGTAGGGCTGGAGACGTTCCCGGGGTTCGAGGTTCTTCAGGCGATCGTGCGGCGGCTCGGTGCGGACCGAGTCGTATTCAGCCTGGATCTGCGAAGCGGGGTGCCGCTGGCGCACGCGGACGCGTTGCGCGCAATGACGCCGCCCGAGCTGGCGCGAAGGGCAGTGGATGCGGGGGCGGAGACGGTGATCGTGCTCGATCTCGCGCGCGTCGGCAATTCAGGGGGTGCGGACGTCGAGATGATGTGCGAGATGCGCGCCGCGCTGCCCGGGGTGGATCTCATCGCGGGCGGCGGAGTGCGCCACGGCGAAGATCTCGACCGGCTCGCGGCCGCCGGGGCCGATGGTGCCCTGGTGGCGACGGCGGTGCACAGCGGAGTGATCGGAAGCGACTGGGCGTGACGCCTAATGATGCGTGCTGTCGCCACGCTGCTGCATGCGGGACATCCCCGGCATCGACGACATCGAGGATGACGAGGATGACACGCTGTCGCTGGGCGAGCTCTTCATCGGCATCGATTGCATGTCCATATCCTGCTGCATGGCGTCGTGAGCGTCGGGCGACTTCGAACCGCGTGATGCGCGCATCTCCGTGTACGTTGGAAGCGCCTCGATGTCGCGTTTGATATCGGCGTTCGAGAGATCTAGCACGGGCCACTGCGACATGTCATCCGGGCTGAACGCACCGTTGATGTGCCCCATGCCACCCTGAGGGATGTCCTTGCCCGTCGGATTATCATATTCGGCAACGACACGGTACTTATGGTGTGCTTCGATCGGGAGTGCTTCCTCGTGGAAGCCCCAGATGAAGCGGCCTACCTTCGAGATCTCGCCCTTGTCATCGCGATCGGACTTGAGGCGGACGAGCACCTTGCCCGTTTCTGCGTCCTCGAAGCGCACGGCGGCGCCGTAGTCGTGCAGATGTCCGCCGATGCCGATGAGACGGCCGCTGAGCGGGAATTCGAACGTGTAGCTCTTTGTGGACTTGCCGGGCGGCACGTCGAAGCTGGTCACGCCACCAATATGATTGTTGACGTCGACGTACAGCGGAAGCACGGGATTCTGCAGCTTGGCTTTCGGAATGTACGGGAGCGTCATCTTGAGATACGCATTATGGATGTCGCGTCCAGAATCGTTGTGCCACATTGCGTAGACGCCGAGGTGCTGGCCCTTCGCGAGCGGAACACCGACGCCGGCGGGAAGGAGAACGGGATCCGTCTCCTTGCCCCAGCCGAACAGACGTTCGACCATATGATACACGATCTGACGGCGATCGAAGTTGACCGCGATCAGATGATGGATGATGGACTTCGGCAGCGCGTGGCCATCTTCGGTCTGCATGGAGAGGTTGAAGCCGCGGAGTCCGCCGTCGACGGGCCAGTCGAAGCGCAGAACCTGCGGCGTGCCCATGTGCATCTCCGCCATGTCTGCGGGCATATCGGGAAGATCGTAAGGGCCGGCCGTGACGATGACTTCGCCGCGTGCCGAGTCCACCGATATGGAAATCTGCGGCTCGGCATCCGGCTTCTGCGGCGAGTTCGCCGGAGCCAGGAGTGCGATCGCGAGCAGAAGAGAGACGAACATGTGATTCCTCGAGAGGTCGAGTAGAGAGTTTTCTAGCTGAGTCGTTCGCGGAAGAACGCCGACTGGCCGAAATTCTCCTCGACCTCGACTTCGATCATCGCGAGTTTGGCAAATTGCTTACCGCTGAGTGAAGCGCGCGCCTTCCCTGCCAGATATCGCGCCAACATTTCGACCGTCGTGTTCGGAATCGCGAGCAGTGCGCAGTCGGAAAGCGGAAAGACGTAGCGTGGCTTGCCGTCGTATGCAACCAACACGCGATCTTCTTCGGTGGTCACCTGCAGCTTCGGGTTCTGGAGCGGGAGCAACACCTTGTGGTCGATCTCATCACAGAGGCGCTTCATGAGCTGCTTCACGAACGAGAAGTCGACGACGTACCAGCTTTCCTCGTCGATATCTCCCTCGAGCGTCATCCCGACTCGGTAGTTGTGGCCGTGCAGTGATTCGCATCGGTGCCCCGCGAACGTAATGAAGTGGGCAGCCGCGAACACCATGTAGTCCTTGGTGACTGATACACGAAACGCATTGTCCTTGCTCACCGTTCCCACCCTCCGTTGAATCCACTGTTCAGCAGTACGACGAATACCGCAGCGGCCGTTATGTCCGCAGTTGTACCAGGGTTCCTTGAATTACGACTATCTCTGAGCTCGAGGTCAAACGACGCGACGGCGCGCCTGCCGGCATCGGAGCGCATTCCGCCCGCCGCCCGAATGGCGATGGCGCGGTCCCTAACCGCATCGGCAGCATCCGCGCCCAGCTTCCGGGCGATCAGCGTGTCCGGGGCGTCAGCGAGGAGGGCCAGATAGCATTCCACGATCGCGTCTGGCCAGTCCAACCCTACCGAGCGCGCCTTCGTGAGGGCTGGCGCGCCCACCGTGAAGGTGCGGGCGAAGGCGGTGACGTACTCGCGCGCGATGTCATCGCGATCGGCAGCAAGCGCCATCGCCGTAGCGAGCGTGACCGTGGGAGCGACCGCGACGTCCTCCGCGGCGACCTGGCCGAGTCCGCCTGGACGTGCAAGGCGGATGGCGCTGTACACCGATGTGGCGTCGGATACCGTCGTCGCGCCGATGACCTCGCGCACGCGATCGCGGAGAGCCTTTGGCGACGATGCATGCGCAGCGCGCGCGAGCGGTGCGAGGAGGAGGACGATGCCAAGATTGGTGTTCGCGCCCGTCCAGCGACGGGTGTCCTCGATGGCGCGGCGGATGGTCTCGCCAACGGGAAACACGCCTGCCTCGAGAAATGCCGGAGCGATCGCGGCAGCGCTCGCGAGAAAGTCTTCGTAGCGCGTGTCGTGGAAGGCGATGCCGGGGGAGACATTTCCGGGCTTCGGCGCACTGGCCTCGAGCAGGCAGGCGAGCTGCGCGGCGGCCGCAATCTGCTCGCGAGTCATGAACGCGCGAGGTGCGCGGAGGCCATGTGGTCGATCAGTGCGCCGGCGACGTCGAAGGAGGTCGCCTCCTGGAGTCCACGCCACCCCGGAATTCCGTTTACCTCGAGCACGTACACCGTGCCGTCGTGCGCGGGAAGGAGATCGACGCCGGCGTAGACTGCGTCGACCGCGCGCGCGGCACGAAGGGCCATCGCGTGCATCTCCGGTGAGAGCGTGACTGCGCGCGCTTCACCGCCGCGCGAGATGTTGGTTCGCCATCCGGGGGAGCGTCGCTCGATTGCGGCGACCACGCGGTCGCCAATGACGAACGCGCGAATGTCGCGCCCCTCGTGCGGAATCGCGCGTTGAAGGTAGTAGACTCCACGAATCGCCTCCAGCGCGCGGAAGACGCGCCATGCGGTTTCCTCATCGCTCACGCGCACCATGCCGAGTCCCATGGAGCCGAAGAGCGGCTTGACGATGACGTCGCCCAACGTGCGAAAGGCGGACGCCGCATCTTCAGCGCGCTCGCATACAATGGTTTGTGGAGTTGCGAGGCCCGCCCGTTGGAGCAGCGCGGACGTGTAGAACTTGTCCACCGTACGCTCGATCGCGCGTGGAGGATTCACGACGGCGACGCCCGCATCTTCGAGCCAGTGAAGGGCGTCGACGCGATAGATGATCTGTTCGAGCGAGCCGTTGGGGATGATGCGCGCGAGGACGGCGTCGCAGTCGAAGAGGTCGGGTGCATCTGCGCCGAGCTTTGGCAAGCCGTCGGCATGCGCGCCGAGCCGTGCGACCAGCGACTCGTACGGGAGCAGGAATGGTTGGTGGCCGCGCTCGAGGATTGCGCGCTGCAGCTCGTCGGTGTGCCAGCCGCTGCGCGTGCTGAGTACGGCGATCTTCATGGTGCGAGTACCGCGGAGCGCGGCCATGCGCCCTCAGGACGCATGGCCGTCGATCGCTCTAGCGCGTCTCCCATCCGGTGAGGACGATCTGCCCACCCGTCGAAAACTTCGAAAGGTTATCGGCGACCGCCTTGAAGCCGGGCGTCGCCATGCCGGACTTGAGCGCGGCTTCGCTCGGGAACCAGAGCTGCGCCATGCGATAGTGCGCCGGCTTCGAGCCGTCTGCGTTGGGCGCGAACTTGATGAGCACCGCCTTCGAGAAGCCGATTTCCTTTGCCTTCTCATTGACCAGCGGCAGGTGCGTCGTGGAATAGTACTTCTCGAACGCGGCCGTATCCTTCGGCCAATTGTACAGCACGACGACTGCGGAAATCGGGGCGTCGGCGGCAGGCGCGCCGGCAACGGGTGCCATCGCAGTCGTGTCCTTCATCGAGCCCATCGCCGTGTCGGTAGCGGGCTTGTCGGCGGGCTTGGAACACGCGAACACGAGCAGGGCTGCGGCAAGCGGGGCAAAAAAACGCATATCATTTCTCCATTGAGAGTCGTACCCTCGAGGTGCGAGGGAGTGAGAACATAGCACAACACAGTAGCAATTGTGACCAGCCGGCCTCACTCGTCCAGCAGCGAGCGCCGCAGCACCTCGGCGTTCACCAACCCGCCGTGGAACGTCTTCCCCGTCGTCGCGCTCGTGAGCCACACCTCGGCGGGACTGAAAAGCATCTTGTCGATCTTGTAGAAATCTCCGCCGTAGCGCTTGAATGTCTCGTAAAACGGTGTGCCGTAGTCCGGCGATGACGACGCGGGCATCTTCGCGGCGAGGTCGGCGAGCTCGTCGTCGGATGCGTCGACCACGTACGCGGTCTGGCCGCCGTACAGGATGCAGTCGTTCGTGCGGCCGATCGCGCGCAGATCGTTCTTCGCAAGCGGCGGAAGCGGCGCCGTACCGATGCCGCTGACGACGCGATTCACGTCGAAGCCGAGCACCTCCATCTTGTGCAGCCCGGTCTCGAGGATGCGCGCAACAACCTGCACGCCGCCCGCGAGGCTCGCGGTGGGTGCGATGGCGAAGGTGAGCTGCGACGGGGTGAGCGAAGCCTTCTGTGCGACGAGCGCGACGACTTCCTCCGTTGGAATCGTGCGTCCCTCGAGCACGAGCACGCCGCGCGCGGCGGTTTCCTGGTAGCCCAGCTTTTCGAAGAGCTCCTTCTCGACACGCGCATGCGCGCGCAGCGGGCCGGACGCCATCGCGAAATATTTGCCGACGGTGAGCGCCCAGCCGGCGTACTGCGACGCCATGCACGAGACGGCGGGATGATCGGTCCACACCTCGACGCCCGGGAGCGCAGAGCCGCCGATCTCCAGCTGTGCGTAGCGAATGTGTCCGAGCCCGCCCATGCAGAGCTCCGCGAGGCCGATACCGGCTCCGTAGCCGCCGCGCACATCGATGCCGGCGTCGATCACGCGCGCGCCGGAGGGGAGCGTCTGCACCGCGACGCGCAGCTCGTCCGCGCGCGCCGCGACATCGTCCGCGATCTTCCACGCGCGCTCGTTGAGATTCATCGACTTCACGGGGACGCTTGCCATTCCAGAATTTCTCCTTTGCCGATCTCGGCGAGATCGCCGCTGTATCGCCTGAAGAGGCCGTGTAGATGCGTGTCGTCGACGGGGAGATCGAAGCGCTTGCGCAGCCAGAGGAGCATCAGTGAGAGGTGCGGCGGACGATAGGTGCACGCGTAGGCGTACGTCGCCGGGATGCGCACGAGGCCGAGTGCGACGATGGTGCCGCGCTTGTTGCCGGCACCGACGTTCTCGCCGATCGCGCCGGCGACGATGACGTTGCCGGCGATCATCCCCACTCCGGCGCCGTCGCCACACGCTGCGCAATACAGGATCCCGCGTCGCATGCGCGCACCGGCCTCGCGACCAGCGAAGCCGCGCACGATGATCTCGCCGCCCGTCATCCCCTTCGAGGCACCCTGCAGCGCGCCCCCCGCGCGATCGCCAACGTTCCCGGCGATCACGATCGAGCCCCCCGCCATCGCGGAGCCCGCATCGTCGCCGGCGCTTCCCTGCACCGTGATCGCACCTCCGCGCATCCGCGCGCCGAGTGCGTTGCCGATCGAGCCGGTGACTGTGAGCGACCCCGCGCTCATCAGGGTGCCGACACCGTGGAGCTGAGCGAGATCGCCGTCGATCACGAGGCTCGACGACCGCTCGCCAGCCACCGTGAAGACGTCTCCGAGGGGTACGTTTGCGCGACCATCGCGGAGCTCGAGCGCGGAGATCTCCCGCGCGTCGAGCGCGGCGAGTCGATCCGGCGCGATCGCATCGGCGTCCAGCGGGCGCGCAAGTGGAGCACGGAGGGTGAGCGTGATGCGATCGCTCATGCCGGCCCATCCTCGACATCGCCGCCCATGATCTTCTGCAGATGAAAGTGGAATGGGCCGAGCTTGCCGCCGTAGTTGCCGGCGGTAATCGAGTGCACGCCCGGCCGGCATGCGGCGTCGATGCCGGTCTGCATCGCCGTTGCGATCGAGCGGAAGTCGAGCCCGTCAAGGACGATCTCGAGCACGGAGTTCACCCCTTCCGGAAGATCGCTATTCGTGATCGCGCGCAGTGTCGGCGCGAAGGCGTCGTTCGTGGACGCGATCATCGTCTTGTAGCGCTTCGCGCCCACCTTGCTGCCGCTGCGCACGATGCCGCCGGGGAATGGGAGGATCACGCCGGGCATTCCTGCCATCGCGTCGACCGCTGCCTCCGCCGCATCGAGCGCCGCATCCGCGCTCTCGGCGAGGATGAGAAAATTTCCTCCGCCGACGCCCTTCGCCTTGCCGAACATCTCCTGGATGAGGAACTCGCCTTCCATCACCGGCAGTCGCCAGTAGCGCTGGCCGTCGATCATCTTGCTTCCCTGGAAACCATCGCCGAAGGTGCGCAGCGGCTTGCCGATCGCGATGCGGTCCGGTGCATCCGGAAGGCCATCGAAGCAAGCGGTGGTCGGACAGGTGAGCACCGTCTGGCCGATGCGCTCGATCACGCGCTTGGGCAGCGAGTCCGAGTCCATCGTGAAGAGGAGGACGCTGATCCCCGGACGACCATCCGGGGTCTCGCCCGGCGCGAGCTCGCGCTCGATCGCCGCCTCGCATTTGCACGCGATGACGGAGGTCGCGAAGCCGGTGAGCTTGTTCGCGGACTCGCGCGCCCACTTCTGATTCTTCGCCGTGATGATGATGCGTACGCCGCGCATCCCGAACGCTTCGGCGAAGGTGTCATCAATGTGCACCCCGCGGATGTCCATTAGACGGCTCCCGTCGGCATCGGCGTATCGCGCAGCCCCGTCACTGGATAATTCGCGAGCTGGATCGCGGAGTACGCCTCGAAATACTTCCCGAGATCGCGCATGAGCGATTCATCGTAGCCGGGCTGCACGAAGATGCGCTTTCCAGCGGGCGCACGACGCAGCTGTCCTTCCTCGACGACGAGCGTCCCGGCTTTGACAACGTAGCGCGGCGTCGCGAACATCGTCGCATAATTCGCATCTCGGCTATAAATCGTGATGTCCGCGTCCGCGCCGACACCGAGATGTCCCTTCTGTCTAAGGCCGAGCTGGCGCGCCGGACCTGCGCGCGTGATGATCGCGATCTCGTTGAGCGTGTACTCGCGCGCGATGCCATCGGCGAGCGCGCTCCCGGCGAGCATCTTGTGATTGACGCTCTTGAGCTTCTCGTCGCGGTAGGCGCGGTCCATCAGCAGGCGGATGAGATCGGGGTAGCTCCTGAACGATCCGCCGTTCGGATGGTCGGTGGAGAGCACCATCCGCCACGGATCCGTCGAAAGCAGAAAGAGCTCGAGCCCCACCACCCATTGCAGCGACGAAATCGCCGCCTTGTCCCTGTACGCGTACGGGACGATACCACAGCCGGTCTCGAGCTCGATGTCGGCGTTGATCCACTTCCTTCCCGTGCTCGTGTGCAGCAGATACTCGACAGCGCCGTCGGCGGTGAGCGTCGTCGCATCGCCGAACATCACCTGCCCCACATCGCCCGTGATCTCCGGATGCGAGTTCACGTACTCGGCCACCTGGCGCGCAGCGGAGCTCCACGACTTCCCGCGTTCGCCGCCGTAGCTGTGAAATTGCAGATGCGTGAAGTGCGCGCGGCGCCCTTCGAGCGCGCGCATACTTTCGAGCGTCGTCGCGACATTTCCGGGGACACCAAGGTTGTTGCAGTGGATGTGCACCGGATGCGGGAGGCCCAGCTCCGTGGCCGCGCCGGCGAGCACCTCGAGGATTCTGCGCGGCGTCACGTTCGATGCGCCCACGGGATCGTCGATCGTCTTCACCTCGCGCACGTTGCGCTTCCACAGCTCGACGCCACCCGGATTGACGACCTTGATCGCATAGCCGCCGGTCGACTTGAGGATCCACGCCGCGTAGTCCTTCGCGCGGCCGATCTCATTCGCGGCGATCTGGCGATGGAGATATTCGTCGTTGCCGAGGAGCGCGAAGAAGCCGCCGTCGATGATCGGCGTGTCGTCGAACTCGGCGTGCGTCTGCCGCGCGGCGACCGGAGCGACTGCCGCATCGAATACCGTGGTGTAGCCGAGCCCGGCGTAGCGATAGCCGGTGGTGAAGGTGCTCGGCACCGTACCGCCGGTGCCGGAGCGCGGGATGACGGCATCATCGAGCGCGGGGGCGGCGACGGGATCGAGCGTGTGCTCCTCGGGAAGGAGGCGGCGTCCCATCGACACGCTGGAGGCGGCGACGTGCGCGTGAATGTCGATGCCCCCCGCCATGATGACCATACCGTCGGCGCGGAGCACCGGTGCATCCGCCGGGAGCGACGCGACGATACGGCCGCCGTCGATGCAGATGTCGCGCCCATCGCCGTCGATGCCGTTGGCGGGATCGTGGATCGCGCCGCCGGTGATGCGGAGCTGCGTCATGGCTGCGCCTGTTGCGCGGCGATCGCGGCGCCGAGCGCCTTGAGGACCGAAGCGGTATCGCGCGGCGTGGGGAGGAGCGCGCGGAGCGGAAGCGGAAGATCGTCGGTACGGAAGGCGATGCCGGATTCATGAATCCCCGCGACGCCGGTGTCGATAGTGATGCCAGTGCCGAGTGTGCTTTCGCTCGCGCGCGGCCCGATGACGATGGTGCGAACGCCGCGAAGGGCGTCGGTCACCAGGCGCGGGATGGCGACGACGGCGCCGACGATCAGCGCCACGTCGATCGCTCCGTGCATGAGTCGCGGCAGCGACGCGTGCTCTGGCTTGTAGCGCGGGAAGCCGGCTGCGAAGTCGACCGCCATCGGGAATCCGGTCTGCCAGGTGAGCGTCGTGTCGGCGCCATTGCGATTGCCGCCCGCGCGCAGCGTACAGAGTGATCCGCGCGTCGTTGCGTTGAGCGCCTGCGTGAGCGCGATGAGTCCATCTGCGCGCGCCGTGAGCAGCGGCGAGGGCGACTCGGCGTCCGTCACGACCACTGGGTATTTCGCGCGCGTGAGCCGCGCTGCGAGCTCCGTCACTCTCGCGGTGATCGAATCGCCTCCCACGGTGCGGCTCGCGAGCGACGCGCGCAACGCCGCGAGAAAGAGCGGCTCCTCTTCGGCCGTCATCTGGATGCGCAAATCGGCGTCGTCCGGCCCGCGCTGCGAGCCGACATCAACCGCGATGACCGTGCGATCCTTCCGTCCGTTCGGCAAATAGACCCCGACGGGATCCGGCGCGTAGCGGCTCTGGAAGCGCGGATAGCTCACCGCTGGATCCACGGCCCAGAACACCACGACGTCGGCCCGATTGCGGATCTCGCCAAGCGTGGCGCTCGCGCGTCCGCGCCGCTGCGCCGCGAGAATCCCCTCGCTTGCGGCGAACGATGTGACGGTGTCGAGAAAGGCACGCAGCTGGTCGGCCACCGCGACGGCGGCGCGCTGCGCCTCGGTGGTGAGATCGGGGGCGAGATAGACCAGCGGTGCGCGTGCGTCCCGCAGCACCGTCGCGATCTCGCCGAGTACATCCTCGACGGCGGCGGAACGCCCACCGGTGATGGCGCCGGGCACCGCGCCGTCGCCGAACCAGCGCACTCCTAGCGCACACGCATTGCGCGCCTCGGTGATGCGACCTCCGTCGATCACGACCGCAATGTCATCGCATGCGCATCCGCATCCGAGACAGACCGCGTGCTCCTCGATCCGCGCGGCTTCGCTCACGCGCTCTTCCGACGCATTCGCCCCTCGACCTCCGCAAATCGTATCCGCGCGCGCCGCACGAGGGCGGCGTAACAGAGAGCGCTCGTGCGCCCACTCGCGAAGATAGTGCATATCGGGCTCCCCTGCGCGATGCGCTCGCCGGGGGCCGGGATGTCGCGCAGGTCGTCGTCGGCGAGCCAGCGGGTGGTGTCGCCGAGCACGACGGTCTGCCGTGCGTAGAGCACTGCCTTCCCGCGCACGAGCGAGATCGTCTCGCCGGAATTGGACTGCAGTGTGGAGAGCGCATTCGTGCACCCCGCCACGTGCGCGAGCCAGATCGAGCGCCCGGTCGCGCGCTCGACGAGCTCCATCGAAGCCGTGGGCCGTGGATTCACCTCGATCACGTACGGCATGTCCTGATGAGCCATAAAATCGATTCCGCACACGCCACGAAGCGCGAACTCGCGCGTCACCGATCGCGCGAGCTCGACGGCGGCCGCGAAGAGGTCGGGGCGATGCGGCTCGAGAATGCTCCCGCAGTACGCGAAGCCGCGCGCGCCGAACGCCGCATCGCCCGAGAGCTGTCGCGTGAGCGCGAGTGGAATCAGCTCGGCGCCATCGGCGACGAAGATGATCGAGCCCGCAGTGCCGCGGATGCGCTCCTGCACGATCGATGTGCGCGGCACCGGCATCCCGTTCGTCCACCGCACGATGCCGTGACCGCCGCCGGAGCGGCGCGGCTTGAGCAGCCATCGCGTCGAGCTCGCCGCGCGCGGCGCCGAGGCGCGCACCGCAGGCGTGCGCAGCCCGAGGCGCGGCAGCGTTCGCGCGAGCCCGAGCGGGTCACGCACGCGCTTCAGCACTGCGGGCGTGTTGCCAAGTAGTGTGCGCCCGCGCGCAAGCACCTCGACCGCGGCAGGAGCGTTCTCGAAGCTCGACACGTACGCCACGGCGCTCGCCTCGATGTTGCGACTTGCGCGCGCGACGGCGTGCTGATCGAAGACTCCGCTCCCGTCGCCAGGAATCGCGACCACGTCAGCGATGCGCCGCAGATCGAGATCTCCGTACGCATCGATGGCGGTCACGCGCACGCCCGCGCGCGCGGCGGACTCCGCAAGCGCGCGCACCGACACTCCGGCAATCAGCACCCGTTCGCGCGACGATGCCCTCACAGCCCGAGCCGTCGCAGCGCCGAATCCGGGGTGATGATCTTCAGATGATCGAGCACCGTGCCGCTCGCCTCGCGAATCCCCATCACATCCGTGAGCACGGCGTGTCGCCCGCCCGCAAGCCCATCCGCGATCAGCGCCGCGCCCTGCGCCGCCTCCTTCGCGACCGACGCATAGCCGTGCAGCCGCCGCACCGGCGCAATCGTGCTCAAACGCAAATGCAGCTCCCGCACCACACTCGGCGCGCGCGCCACACGCCCCGAGATCAGAATCTCGTGCGGCGCCGGCACCGAGACGCAGAGCGCGGCCACCGCCTTCACGGCGCTCTCGATGAATGCGCTCCAGGCCAGTGTGTCGTCGCGCGTCTCGCCGTTCGAGAGCGCCTCGAGTGAGACGTCACTCCTCCCCACGATGCTCTCGACGCCGCCCGTGAACAGCAGCTCCTTCGTGATCGTCCCCGCGAGAAACGCGACCTCCCCATCGAGCGCGCCGGCGGCACGCATCCCGAGCGGCCCCGCGCTCCCACCCGCTCCGTCGACGATGCGGCCGTCGTGCACCGCGATGGCCGCGCTGAAGGCGCCGCCGAGCTCCAGCAAAATGAACGAAACATCGTTCAGCGCGCACCCGCGCCGCGTCGCCTGCTCGCGAATGCCGAGTGCGGCCGCGCAGAGCTTGTCCGCGGTGCCGAGATCGACGCGATTGATCTTTCTGTGCGCCGGAACCGACGCGAGATGGATCACCCCCGGCGTGAACACCACCGGAAGCTCCGCCGCCACCATCGCGGCGGCGAGCGCGCGCAACCCGCCGATGCCACCCTGTTCCCCCGGTGCCGCGAGATACGCGAGCCGCAGGGCGCGGTCGTCCGCCTTCGCGACGGTGGTGAGCGGGAGCCCGTACCCCGACGGCCCCGCAATGAGATCCGCACCGAGATCGCGCAGCATGCCGGCGAAAGCTGCAGGGTCTGCGAGCGCTTCCGCAGTCGGGATCGTACGGTCGAGCACGAGCGCGCCGTCATCCAGCGCGCACACATCGATGCTGATGGTCCCTGGGTCGATGCCAACCGCGAGCACGCTCGGCTCCCCGCCGCTACTGCATCAATTCTTTCGCGACGTCCTCGATCGTTTCCGCGTCGAGCACGAGGTCGTTGCGGGTGAACAGCCGCGCGATGCACTCCTTGTGCAGCTTCATCTTGAAGTTGCCGATGCCGAGCGCGCCGAACGCGATCGCGCCTTCGCGCGTCTCGCCGTCATCGTTCACCTCGACGCCTTCCACGCCGAGCGGCGGCAGCGCATTGAGGTCGACGACGACCTTGAGCTTCCCGGCCCACGCCGCGCGCGGGATGAGCATCACCCCCGCGGGCCCCGCGTTGAGCAGCACCTCGCACCCTTCCACGGCGGCTGCGGCCTGCGACGGCTCGCGCAGCGGCACGGAGCGCACATCGCCTCCGAAGCGCGCGCAGATCTCCTTCGACACGCGCTCGCCATCCTCCGGCTTGCGCGACGTGATGGTGACGTCGGCGCCCGCCTTGGCGAACAGCCCCGCCGCGCGCGTGCCGACGGGGCCCGTCCCCGCGGTGACGACGATCTTGCGCCCCTTCACGCTGCCGCCGAGCGCCTTCGTGATCTTCACGACGGCGGCGACGGCGGTGGTGTTCGAGCCGTTCGAATCCAGCATCGTCGACACGCGGAAATTCGCGAAAAACGCCTTCGTCGCCGCGATGAGGAGCTTCTCGCCGGCAGACATGTCTGCGCCGCCGATGAAGATCGCGGTGTTCTTCATGTCCTTGGGACTGCGCGTGAAGATGCAGCCGTGCACGAGATCACGGACCTCGCCCTCCGTCACACCACCCTGGCTCATGATGCGGTCCGCACCCGCGTCGTACGCGACGACCTGGTCGAAGACGCTCGGAAGACGCGAGCTGTCGAGCTGCAGCAGGAGTTTCAGCATGATGACGTCGGGAAGAGGTTGAACGGGTAGCGAAAAGGGAAAGCTAACGGGGCAGAAACGCATCGAGGGGCGAGATATCCTCGCCCCTCGATGTGTCCTTCGCGGCGCGGAGCGCCACAGGCATTACTTCTTGTCGGCGCCGCCGGCGAACGGGTGCGTCGCAGTCTTCGCGGACGCGATCACGGTATCGATCTTCGGCTCGTTCTTCATGGCGCGAGCGATCGACTCCTTGGTCGCCTGATAATTGTACTGGAATATCTTCTTGTCGTCCGAGGCATCCCAGTGGATGAACACACCGACGATGACGACGAGGTCATCGACCTTGTCCTTCGGAATGACGCCGGCTTCGACGGAATCGACGACCGCACGCGCAACAGCCGCCTGCGCGGGGCCGAACATCTGAACCGCCTGCTTCGCGCCCTTGATCGTGACCTTGTTGAACAGGATCGTGTCGGGCTTGGCCGGGAGGTTCGGAGCAACGACGGCGAGCAGCGTCGTGAAGCCGTCCTTGTTGTTCGTCAGGGCGTTCATGAACGCCTGTCCCGCGTGCCCCGCCTTCGAGCCGATGATGAGATCGATGTGCGCGACCTCATTGCCATCGCCGACGAGCGATTCGCCCAATGAAAAATCAGCTGCCATGTTCGTTGCCTCCGTACCGGTGAGAAAGGGTTGCTACGCACGCGATCGCGTGAAGACTCGTTAGTTGCATCGAGAGTCGCAAAGACCGTACGGCCGCGTGCGCCAGCATCGTGTGCGTGCGTCCGGGCGGGCCGTGAACATGCGCAGGCCGCGGCCAATGTGTCAAGCCGAGCCGTATCAAGATCACGGCACGACGGGTTCCAAGCGTTGCTCGAGTAGTGCAAGTTTCTGCAATGCGAGTACCCATCGTGACGTTCCGCCTGGCGAATGGCCTCGCGGTAACACTCTCCGAGGACCACACCGCGCCGATCGTGGCCGTGAATCTCTGGTACCACGTCGGTTCGGCAAACGAACGTCCGGGGCGGACCGGTTTCGCGCATCTGTTCGAGCATATGCTCTTTCAGGGCTCTGCGCACGTGGGCGCGAATGAGCACTTCGAGATCGTCCAGCGCGCCGGAGGCACGCTCAACGGCTCAACCTGGCTCGACCGTACGAACTATTTCGAGACGGTCCCGTCCAACCAGCTTGCGACCGCGCTCTGGCTCGAAGCCGACCGCATGGGGCAGCTCCTCCCCGCCATGACGCAGCAGAAGCTCGACACCCAGCGCGATGTCGTGAAGAACGAGCGCCGCTGGAGCGTCGACAATCAGCCGTACGGCACCTGGTGGGAGCGCCTCCCCGCCCTCGCCTTCCCGAGCGACCATCCCTTCCATCACTCGCTCATCGGCTCGATGGAAGATCTCACGGAAGCGAGCCTCGAAGACATCGCGCAGTTCTTCGCGACGTACTACACGCCCGACAACGCCGTCCTCTCCATCGCCGGCGACTTCGAGCCCGCCGAAGCGCGCGCCCTCGTCGAGCAGTTCTTCGGCCCGATCCCGCGCGGCGCCGGCAAGCCGCCGCTTCCACCGATGGAGCTTCCCGCGCATTTCGGCTCGTGGGATCGGCTCGTCGTCCCCGACGCCGTCATGCTGCCGCGCCTCTTCCTCGCCTTCCGCGCCCCAGTGTTCGGCAGCGACGCCCACTTCGTCGCCACCGTCCTCGCCGCCATCCTCGGCACCGGCAAAGGGAGCAGATTCCAGCGCGCCCTCGTGCGCGAGCGCGAAGTCGCATCCGAAGCTTCCGCGTTCACCTTCGATCTCGCGAAGGGTGCAGACCTGCTGATTGCCGACGTCACCGCGCGCCCCGGCATCACCGCCGACGTGCTCGAGACGGAAGTGGTCCGCGAGATCGATCGCGTGCGAAGTGAAGGAGTGACGGAAGCAGAAGTCCAGCGCGCGGTCGCACTCCTCGAGACCGCGCTCGTCAGCTCGCTGCAATCCGCCGGCGACCGCGCCGACAAGCTCTCCATGTTCGCGACCTACTTCGGTGACCCCTCACTCGTGAACGAGCAGACGGAGCGCTACCAGCGCGTCACCGCCGCGCAGGTATCCGCACTCGCGCGCGAGCTGCTCGCTGACGACAATCGCGCCAGTCTCGTCTACGTTCCCGCGGATGCGATCGCCGAGGATCCGGCGAACGCCGACACGCGCGAGCCGATCGGAGCGTCGCGGTGACCGCTGCCGCGACGGGCAGTGCGCGCCCGCAGGCGGGACCGCCGCGCGACTATCGCTTCCCCACCTTCGAGCGCGTCACGCTCGACAACGGACTCGGCGTCATCGTCGCGCCGGTGCACAAACTGCCCATCGTCTCGGCCGCGCTCGTCGTCGATGCCGGCGCGGCGGCGGAGCAGTCTGGCGCCGAGGGCGTTGCACAACTCACGGCGCGCATGCTCCTCGAGGGGACCCGCAAGCACACGGGCGATGCAATTGGCGACCAGTTCGAGCGATGGGGCGCCGCCGTCGGTGCGAGCGCCGACTGGGACGCCGCCATGCTCTCGATGACGGTGCTCGTGCCGCGCGTGGCCGATGCGATGGCGTTGTTCGCCGAGGTGTTGCTCGAACCGATGTTTCCCGAGCGTGAGCTGTCGCGGCTCAAAGCCGAGCGGCTCGCTGATCTGCTGCAGCTGCGCACGGAGCCGCGCGGACTCGCGGACGAGATGTTCACACGCTTCGTGTACGACGCCTCGTCGCGCTACGCGCGCCCCGAGGCGGGCGACGCCGCATCGGTCACCGCCATCGACCGCGTAGCCGTCGAGAAGTTCTACCGGGCGCGCTATCGCCCGAACGGCTCGACGCTCATCCTCGCCGGCGACATATCCGTCACCGATGGTGTCGCGCTCGCGAGGACGCTGCTCGGCGGCTGGCGCGGCGAGGCAGCACCGCTGACGACGGTGAGCGACCAGCCCGCGCGCTCCACCTCCGCCGTGCACATCGTGCGCAAGGAGGACGCGCCGCAGTCGGAGATTCGCGTCGGACATGTCGGGCTGCCGCGCAGCCATCCGGACTATTTCCCGGCGCTGATCGTGAATGCGCTGCTGGGCGGGCTGTTTTCGTCGCGCATCAATCTGAATCTGCGCGAGGTCCACGCGTACACGTACGGCGCGCACTCGTCGTTCGACTGGCGCAAGGCGGCAGGGCCGTTCGTGGTCTCGACGGCGGTAAAGAGCGACGTCACGGCGGATGCGGCGAAGGAAATCCTCCTCGAGATCTCGCGCATTCGCGCAGATGCGGTGAGCGAGGATGAGCTCACGCTCGCCACGAGCTATCTCGACGGCGTCTTCCCGATCCGCTACGAGACGACGGACTCGATCGCGCGCGCGCTCGCGGCGCTGACGATCTACGGTCTCCCCAACGACTACTTCGATCGCTATCGCGCGAACATTCGCGGCGTGACCGCGATGGACGTGCTCCACGCGGCGGACAGCTATCTGCACCCCGATCAGCTCCAGCTCGTCGTCGTCGGAGATCCAGCCGTCATCTCCGCACCACTCGCTGCGCTCGACGCAGGGCCCGTCAGCGTCTATGACGCCGAGGGGCAGCCGGAGCGGTGACGACTCCGGAGAGCACCGGGAAGGTCGGCAGCCGGCGCGAGTACACAGGGCGAGTGATCAACCTCGACGTCGACACGGTGCGCTTCCCGAACGGGAAGATTGGAGAGCTCGAGATCATTCGCCATTCGGGCGCGAGCGCCGTGCTCCCCTTTCTTGGTGATCCTACCGCGGAGGATCCGCAGATCCTCCTGATCCGGCAGTACCGCTACGCTGCCGACGGCTTCATCTACGAGATCCCAGCGGGGCGTTTGGAGCCGGGGGAGCCGCCGGAGGCATGCGCCACTCGCGAGCTCCGCGAGGAGACCGGGTGCACTGCCGAGAAGATGGCGCACCTGTACACGATGTACACGACGCCGGGCTTCACCGACGAGAAGATCCACCTCTTCGTCGCAACCGGACTGACCCGCGGCGACAGCGCGCTGGAAGCCGACGAGTTCGTCGAGGTCGTCCCGATGCACATGTCGGCTGCGCTCAAGATGATAAAGGACGGCACCATCGCCGACGCCAAGACGGCGCTCAGCATCCTCTACGTCGCGGGCTTCTTCCTGGGCTAGTCGAGCTCGCTTGAAGAGCGCTCACTGTCCCCAGAAATCGGAAGTCGGGCGTCCCCGAAAGTAGACAGCCTCCTCTGGCGATGGTATCTTTGTGAAGCGTTGCACGCGCGTAAATTATTGTGCGAGCATGACTTAGCTTGATCGATGGTCCGATGGAACATCCGGGCACGGCCCCTGCCTTTCATCGCCCCGTCGGAAGCGCCAGGGCTCTCAGCCAAACGCCTCCAGAATCGTCTGGCGAATTCATTTGTACTCGGGGGAAACCCAAGATGGCCAACGTGGCGATGGAAGCGAGGGCAGTCGTGCCGGGGTCGGTTCGCGCCCAGCTGCAGACGCTCGAGGATGCCGAGCTGGTAGCCTCGTTCCTCGCCGGTGAGGAGCGCGCGTTCCAGGAAATCGTGGAGCGGTACCAGACGCGCCTGCTCAACTTCATCTATCGTACGATCGGTGATCGCGAGCGCGGCGAAGATCTGGTTCAGGAGGTCTTCATCCGGGTGTACCGGCACATGGCCCGCTTCGACCGCTCCAAGAAGTTCAGCACCTGGATCTACACGATCGCCTCGAATCTCGCGAAGAACGAGCTTCGGAACCGGTCGCGCAATCCGCTCGTCTTCTTCCAGACGATCCGCAAGAACTGGCAGGACGACGACCGTCCGCTGCAGTTCGAGGACGCGAACTCGCGCCCGGACGACCTCTATCGCCGCCGCCACCTGCGCTCGCTCGTCGAGGCCAGCGTGGCCCGCCTTCCCGAGCATCATCGCCAGGTGTTCATCCTGCGCGAGCTCGAAGGAAAGTCGTACGAGGAGATCGCCGAGATCACGAACTGCAACCTGGGTACGGTCAAGTCGCGGCTCAATCGCGCCCGGAATGCGTTCGCGCAGATCATCGAGCCGGGGCTTCGCTAGGCATTTCGGCACGCTGGCGGGTGGGTGATCCGGCGCACATCATTCCGGAACCCGCCCGACTGCGGCGGGTACACTGTTCAGGCCCACCGAAGTGATGTAGCGATAATGGATTGCCTCGATTTTCGTAATGGATATCTCGCCTTCGTCGACCAGACGCTTCCGCCCGCGGTGCAGTCGGCCGCGAGCATGCATCTGGCCACGTGCGTCTCGTGCTCGCGCCACGACGAGGCGATGCGTCGTGGGCTCGTCGTCCTGCGCAGCCTTCCCTCCCTCGAGCCGTCGACGGACTTCTACCTGAAGTTGACGGACACGCTGCATCGGATGGAGCGCGCGGAGCAGCACGCCTCGCGCTATCGGGGACCGGGGCTCGTCTCGTTCGCGGCTGCAGCCGCCGGGGTCGTCGGGGTCGGCTTCCTTGCCGCCGTGGCCTTTAATTGGACCGCGCAGTCGCGCAGTCTCGCGCTCGCCCCGATCGTCGCGAGCACTCCCGCCGTCGCACCGTACCCCTCCACCAACTCGAGCTTCGTCGCCAGCGCCAGCGCAGGTCTCCCTATCTGGCCCGCTGCGATGATGGTCGATCAGGCACCCGTACGCTTCGCCAGCGAGGAGCTGCTCGGCCGCTAGACAGTGCTCAGCGCGGTCGAGCGGGCTGATACCTCTGCGGCGCTTGCATCGCGCTCATGATCTGCGGCATGTGCCCGGACACGAACTCGATGTTCTGCATGATCACCGGTGGCACCTGCAACTTCGCCAGCTTCCCCGTCTGCTTGAGCTGATATCCGTGGATCGCCTGCTGCAGCGCGATCGTCGTCAGCATGAAGGTGTGGCCGTCGATGTGCGCGCTCTTCATCGCGATGGCGAGCTTCGGCTCGTCGTCGATCCGTTTCCCCATCTCCGCGATTCCACTCGGCGGCCCCTCGGCCCGCAGCCGCTTCACGATGTCGGGATTTGCGACCGTGGTGGAGTCCATCCCCTTCTTGGCCACTGCCCAGCGGTCGATGACCTCCTGGTTCAGCGCGAAGTTGTCGACTTCGCGGAGCGCGGTATCGTGCGTTGCGGGAACCGGCTGCAGCCCCAGCCCCGACGCGCCGGGCGCCTGCGCACTCTTTGCGGGTAGCGTGCCCGGCTTATCGCTGTAGCACGCGAGGGTGGAGCCGAGGCCGAGGACGAGCGACACGATGACCAGGCGGTTCGAAGCGAACGACTGCAGCGACATGGAAAGTGGGGTCGGGGAAGTAATCAACCGGACGAGGCGACGATAGCACGTGCCACTCTCGCTCGCAATCAAATATGCAGGCGCCCGCGCCGCGCCGGTGGCCCCCACTAACGGTATATTCACGAGATGCCCGCGCTCCCCGATCGCGCCTTCGACAAGTCGCTCAAGCGCGGCGAGTTCGAGCGCGTCTACTACTTTCACGGCGACGACGACTTCCTCAAGGAGCGGGCGGTGCGTGCGCTCGTCGCCGCCGCGGTCGATCCGTCGACGCGCGACTTCAATCTCGACATCCGCGCCGCCGCCGAGCTCGATGCCGAAACGCTCGGGAGCCTCCTCGGCACACCGCCAATGATGGCGGAGCGGCGTGCGGTGGTGGTGCGTGATGTCGCGGCGCTGAAGAAGGACGCGCGCGCGGTGCTCGATCGCTATCTCGCCTCGCCCGCCGCCGATGTCGTGCTGGCGCTGGTCGCGCCGGCGGGCGAAAAAGCGAAGGTCGACAAGGTGCTCGAAGGCCGCGCGGCGACGATCGAGTTCAAGCCGCTCAGCGGCGATCGCGTACCGAAGTGGATCGCGCACCACGTCGAGAGCGTGCTTGGCGCGACGATCACTCCTGAAGCCGCCGAGCTGCTGCAACAGGCGGCGGGCAACGAGCTCGCCGCGCTCGCCGCGGAGCTCGACAAGCTCGCGAGCTATTCCGGCGGTGGGGTGATCGACGAGGATGCCGTCGCCGATGTCGTCGGCGTGCGCCGCGGCGAGACACTCGGCGACTTCCTCGATCGCGTCGCCTCGCGGAACGCGGCGGCTGCGCTGGCGCTGCTGCCGCACATTCTCTCGCAGCCGAAGACGAGCGCGGTGTCGATCGTGATGGCGCTAACGACGCAGATGCTCGCGGTGGGGTGGGGCATCACGCGCAACGGACGGGCGGACTATTTCGAGCTGCTCAAGAGCGGGAAGGGGCCGTTCACCGGGCGGCCGTGGGGTGAGGCCGCGCGCGCGTGGAGCGAGGCGGAGCGCCACTGGACCGACGACGCCATCGACGGTGCGCTCGACGCGCTGCTCGCCGCCGACATCGCGCTCAAGGAAACGCGCATCTCCTCGGATGCGCAGCTGCTCGCCACACTCGTGTTGACGCTGTGCGGCGTCGAACGCTCGACGGACGCTGCACGACTCCTCCTCTCCGCTGTTCCGGCGTGAGGTATCACCTTCGCACACCGCTCATGACTCGATATCTCGCTACGATAGCCGCACTGATCATGGGCGCCGCGCCGCTGGCCGCGCAGTCGACTCCACCGCTCGCTCCCGTTGCCGATACGGCGACGATCGACACGCTCTTCCTCCGCGCGCAGCGCATGGCGGCTGAGGGGCAGGGCGACGCGGCGCGCGCGCTGGTGCAGCACGAGATCGACACGGCGTCCGCCGGCTCACCGCGCTACGTGGACGCGCTGTACTGGCGCGCGGTCGTCGCGGCGACGGCTGCGGATGCGGAGAAGGATCTGCGCCGCATCATCATCGAGTTTCCGCTGTCGCCGCGCAACGAGGATGCGCTGCTCCGTCTCGCCCAGCTCGAGATGACACGCGGCGACAACGATCAGGCGCTCTCGCATCTGCAGCGGCTCGTGATCGACCATCCGTCGAGTCCCTCGCGCGCGCGGGCATCGTTCTGGATGGCGCGCGTGTACTTCGACAAGAACCAGACGCCGGCGGCGTGCCGCAGTCTCGCGGACGCCGCGCACAACACGACGCCTGGGCAGGTGGAGCAGCGCAACCAGATCGACTTCTGGATGCAGCGCTGTCATGGAATGGACACGGCGGCAGTGGCGACGGTCCCGGCGCATGTCGACAGCGCACCAACCGTGGCGCCGCCCACATCGGTCGCCTCCGTACCACCGCGCGAGACGGAGCCTGTACCGCCGGCATCGCCGCCCGCGCCCGCGCCAACGACCACCGCGTCGACCTCGACATCGAAGCGCACGACTACCACCGCAGTGACGACGACGACGGTCACGCCGACTCGCGCGGCCGCGACCCCCGGGAAGTACACCGTGCAGGTCGGCGCCTATCCCACGCGCAGTGCGGCGGAGAGTCTCCGCAAGAGCCTCGTGAATCGCGGCATCGATGCGCGCGTGGTCGGCACGGCGAAGCCGTATCGCGTGCGCGTTGGCTTCTACGACACACGCGCCAAGGCCGATGCCGCGGCGGCGAGGCTGAAGGCGAAGCAGATCGCCGTGTACGTCACGGAGTCAGAAGCGCGGTGAGTCGTGAAACGCCGCTGATGGAGCACTGGCGCGAGATGAAGTCGCGCAATCCCGGCGCGATCCTGCTCTACCGGCTCGGCGAGTTCTACGAGACGTTCTACGAGGACGCCGAGATCGCCTCGCGGGTGCTCGGCCTCACGCTCACGTCACGCAACAACGGCGGTGCCGCCGACGTGCCCCTCGCCGGCGTACCGGCAAAGGCGATGAGCGGCTATCTGCGCCAACTCGTCTCGCAGGGCTATCGCGTCGCGATCTGCGAGCAGATGGAGGATGCGAAGAACGCGAAGGGCGTCGTCCGTCGCGAGGTCGTCGAGACGGTCACGCCGGGCGCCTCGTTCGCGGATGACCTGCTCGATCACGCGCGCAACAATTTTCTCTGCGCGCTGCTCTTCTCCGGCGCGCACGCCGGAATCGCGGCCGCGGATCTCTCCACGGGCGAGCTGCGCCTCATCGTCTGCGGCACCGCAGACCTCGAGCCGTTCCTCGCACGCCTGGCGCCGAGCGAGATGGTGCTGATCCGCGGTGAGAGCGCACCGTCGCCGCGCGGGCCCACCGGCGAGGGGCCGCTCGTCACGGAGCGCGAGCGCTGGGAATTCGATCCCGCGCTCGCAACGGATGCGCTCCGCCAGCAGTTCGGAGTCGCATCGCTCGAGGCCTTTGGCATCAGCGCGGCCGATGCGCCGGCGGTCGGCGCCGCGGGCGCGCTCCTTCGCTATCTGCACGAGCTCCAGCCGCAGGGCATTCCGCATCTCGCGCGCCCCGTCGTCGAGCGCGCGGGGAGTGCGATGCCGCTCGATGAGATGACGCGCCGCAATCTCGAGCTCGTCGAGTCGCTCCGTGGCGGCGACCGTAGCGGCACGCTCATCGACGTGCTCGACCGCACCGCGACGCCGATGGGCGCGCGCCTCCTGCGCTCGTGGATTCTCACTCCGCTCACCGAGCGCGCGCCCATCGACGCGCGCCTCGATGCCGTCGGTGCGCTCCTCGACGACGCGCTCGCGCGAGAGACGTTGCGCACCGCCCTGGATGGCGTGCGCGATGTCGAGCGTCTCGCCAGCAAGGCCGCTGCCGGCCGCGCCACCCCACGCGAGCTCGGCGCCCTCGGTGCATCGCTCGCGCGATTGCCGGCGGTGGCATCGGCGGCACGGCGGGTGGGCCGTGCGGGCGTCGTCACCGAGCTGCTGGCGAAGTGGGATGACTGCGCGGAGCTCGGGGAGGAGCTCGCGCGCGGGCTCGTCGATCGCCCGCCGGTGACCATCGGCGAGGAGGAGGCGATCCGCGCCGGCTACGATGCGGAGCTCGACGAGATGCGCACGCTGCAGCGCGGCGGCCGCGATGCGATCGCGCGCATCCAGACCGCGGAGCGCGCACGCACGGGGATCGCGTCGCTCAAGGTCGGCTTCAACAAGGTGTTCGGCTACTTCATCGAGATCACGAACGCGAACAGGGAGCACGTGCCGGCGGACTACCAGCGCCGGCAGACACTCGCGGGCGCCGAGCGGTACGTGACGCCCGAGCTGAAGGAGTACGAGGAGAAGGTGCTCACGGCGGGCGAGCGCATCGAGGTGCGCGAGCGCGCGCTCTTCGAGATGCTGCGTACTCGCGCGGGTGCTGCGATCGGGCGGCTCCAATGCGCCGCGTCGATTCTCGCCCAGCTCGACGTCCTCGCCGCGCTGGCCGAGGTTGCGGCGCGCGAGGGGTACGCGCGCCCCGAAATGCGCGACGACTTTGCGTTGCACATCGTGGGCGGCCGCCACCCCGTGGTCGAGCGAATGATGCCGCGCGACAAGTTCATCCCCAACGATGTCTCGCTCACCGACGACGCGCGGATGATCATCCTCACGGGCCCGAACATGGCCGGCAAGTCGACGATCCTGCGGCAGATCGGGCTCATCGTGCTCATGGCGCAGATCGGGAGCTTCGTCCCGGCGTCGCGCGCGCGCATCGGCATCGTCGACCGCGTCTTCACCCGCGTCGGCGCAAGCGACAATCTCGTACGCGGGCAGTCGACGTTCATGGTCGAGATGTCGGAGACGAGCGCGATCCTGCACACGGCCACCAAGCGCAGCCTGGTGCTGCTCGACGAGATCGGACGCGGCACGTCGACGTACGATGGCGTGTCGATCGCGTGGGCGGTGAGCGAGCACCTGCACGACGCGATCGGCTGCAAGACGGTGTTCGCGACGCACTATCACGAGCTGACGCAGCTGGCCGAGGAGCGCGAGGCCGTGCGCAACTACACGGTGGCGGTGCGCGAGGTGGGAGACGAAGTGCTCTTCCTGCACACGCTCATCCCAGGAGGCGCCGATCGCTCGTACGGCATCGAGGTGGGACGACTTGCCGGCTTGCCGACAACAGTCGTAAGTCGCGCGCGCGTGATGCTGAAGCTGCTCGAGGCCGAGCACCACGTGGTGCAGCCCGGCGCGATGCTGCGCAATGCCGCGCCCGCAACCGAGCAGCTCGCGCTATTCGCGAGCCTTCCGAATCCGGTGGTGGAAAAGCTGCGTGGAGTGGATCTGAACAACCTCACCCCGCTGCAGGCGCTGCAGCTGCTCTCCGAGCTGCAGCGCGAAGCCAACGGCTGAGCCGCCGGCTCACTCCATCGCGAACTCGCGCGAGAACGCGACGACGAACGAGAAGGTCTTCGCCTTGCTGCGCGTCTCCATCGCGTCGCTGATGCGCTCGAGGCGCTTGGGGATGCCGAGAATCTTCTCCTGCGCCTGCCGCCCCGTCGCATCGAGCCCCTCGAGCGCATCGATCGCCCAGTGCTTGATCTGCTCCTCGACGATCTTGAGATAATCTCTCGGGCCATAAATACCGGCGCGCCAGATCACATCCGCCATCTCGCGGAAGTTCGGCATGCTCACTCCCGGCATGTCGATCGACGGCATGATCGCCGCGGCCGAGACGAGCGCGCGGTTCGGGTCGCGCTCGAGCACGGCCTCGAAGACCTTGCGGTAGAACACGTAGTGCCGCGCTTCTTCCTTCGCGACGTTCGAGAGCACGACGCCGATCTGCGGCTCGAACTCGCCGGCCAGCTTCCCGGTGTTCGAGTGACTCACCTGCGTCGCGCGCTCCTGCAGCGTCGTGTAGACGAAGACGCGATACGGGTCCTTGTCCCACGCCGGCTCGAAGCCAGCCTTCAGATACTCGAACTGCATGCGCTCGAGCTCCGGATTGTTCAACAGCTGACTGTCGCGCGTGTAGTCGTGCAGCACCGCGCCGTGCCGGTCCTCCTCGGCCGTCCAGAGATTGGTCCACTTGTGCCAGAAGCTCGTGCTGCCGAGGTAGACGGCGAGCAGGCGGTGGAAGTGCGGCAGCCCTTCCTCGGTGAGGAGGTTGAGTGCGAGCGCGACGCGAATCGGCGTGCTGATGCCGCGGGTGCGCTCGCGCAGCTGCGCGATGTGGTGATCGGGATCGGTGTCGGGCGCGGGCGCGAGCAGCTCGCTCGGGAACCAGAGGATGCGCTTGGCTTCGTGCACTACCATGAGCTCGGCGACGAGCTCTTCGAGATCGGCGAGGACTTCGACCTTCGCCAGCATCTCCATTTCCGGTACAGTCATGAGACAGCCGTGGAATGAGCATCGAGGTGTGCGCGCGCTCGCGCTGCGATCTCCACCCTCGGATTTTGCGAACGAGCGTGTACGTCCGTGTGCAAATGTATCCGAAAAGACGAGTCAGGCAGTCGGGAAAAGCCTTAACGGGCCGTAGGGGCCACTCCCACCGTACAACATGGCAGCGTACAATTTCATATTATCCTGCGTCGCAGGGCGGGCACAACAGGCGCGGGGCCGCGCGCGTACGCGGCGAGCACGCCGAGCGTCGCGATGCCGGCCACCACGCCCTTCACTAGCGCGCCATCATGTACGCGAGCACATCGCTGCGCGTGACGATCCCGCCCAGCGCGCCGTTCGTGCGCACGAGCAGCGCCGGATTCGACTTCGACAGCAGCTTCACCACGCTCTCCACCGTCTGCGCGCCGTCGATGATCGGAAACGGCGCCTCCAGCACCTCGCTCACCGCGACGTCGAGCAACTTCACATTCTCGAGCGCCTTCGCCGACAGCGCGCTCTCCGACACGGAGCCCACGCAGCTCTCGCCATCCATCACCGGCAGCTGCGACACATCGTGCAGCGACATGAGGCCGAGTGCCTGGCGCACGCTTGCGGACGGCGCGACGCCAACGACGTGCGGTGTTCCATCCTGCTTCCCCTGCATCAGCTGCCCGATCGGCATCCGGTCGGAGTCGAGCAGCTGATTCTCGCGCATCCACTCGTCGCTATAGAGCTTCGAGAGATACCGCTCCCCAGTGTCGCACAGAAACGTCACGACGTACGCGTTCGCATCATTCACCTCGCGTGCCACCTGCATCGCGACGTGCGCGATCAGTCCGCTCGAGCCGCCTACGAACAACCCTTCCTCACGTGTGAGCCTGCGTGCCATCGCGAACGACTCGCGGTCGGTGACGGTGCGATAATCATCGATCACGGACATGTCGAGCGTTCCCGGAATCTTGTCCTGGCCGATGCCCTCGATCTTGTACGGCGCCCCCTCGGTCTTCCGCGTTCCCTTGCTCTTCCAGTACTCGGCCAGAATCGACCCCACCGGATCACCCGCGATGATTTTGATCTTCGGGTTCTTCTCCTTCAGATATTTCCCGACGCCGCTGATCGTGCCGCCCGTGCCCGCCGCCGCGACGAAGTGCGTGAGCTTCCCCTCGCTCTGCTCCCACAGCTCTGGTCCCGTCGTCTCGTAGTGCGCCTCCGGATTCGCCGGATTGTAGAACTGGTTCGCGAGAATCGCGTTCGGCGTCTCCTTCGCGATCCGCGTGGCCATCATCACGTAGTTGTCGGGATGATCGGGCGGCACGGCGGTGGGCGTAATGATCACCTCAGCCCCGAATGCCTTCAGCAGACGCACCTTTTCCTGCGACATCTTGTCGGGCATGGTGAAGATGCAGCGATAGCCCTTGAGCGCGGCGGCGATCGCGAGTCCGACGCCGGTATTGCCGCTCGTGCCTTCGACGATCGTCCCACCCGGTTTGAGCTCCCCCGACTTCTCCGCGCGCTCAATGATCGGACCACCGATGCGGTCCTTCACGCTGCCGCCTGGATTGAAGAACTCGGCCTTCGCGTACACCGGCGTGACCACGCCCTTCGTGATGCGGTTCAACTTGATGAGTGGCGTCCACCCAATGGTCTCGAGGACGTTCTCGTATGGACGGGTATTTCGCGGAGTGACGCTCATGGCGCGGATTTGGGGCGAGGTGGCTGGAGGATGGTGTCGCCGGCGAGCGGCTTCCCCTTCGGATGACGGAAGAACACCGGAAGCTTGAGCGACACACCCACGGGATGGCCCTTGGTCGTGGCAGGCTCGAAGCGCAGCTCGCGCGATCCCGCGACCGCCGATGAGTCGAGCCCCGCGTAGCCAGACGACTCCAGCACACTCGTTGACTCAGGCCATACGATGCCGGTGCTGTCGATGTGGATGTGCAGCGTCACGTTCCCCTGCACCTTCTTCGCGTAGAGCGCCGGCGGATAGCGAAAGGGGAGGTCGCGATTGAGCATCACGGGCATGACGTCCGGCTTCGCGCCGTCGGTCTGCACGGCCTCGATGGCTTTTCGTGCCTGCTCCCGGTCGAGGCACGCTGAGGCTGCCAGCAACATGGCGCACGAAAGCAGCTTGAGGGACGAATGCATGACAAGGAATGTACTCGGCGAGAACGTCTGCGCGGGAGGCTACACCCGTCAGCCGCTTTCACTACATTGTGCACATGAATGTCACCGTCCTGCTCGGGGGAACCTCGTCGGAACGCGACGTCTCGCTGGCATCGGGGCTGCGAATCGCGCACGCGCTGCGCCAGTCCGGCCATGCGGTGACCTGCGTCGACCCCGCGCTCGGCGAGCTGCCGCGGAGCGAGGAGGATTCACTTCGGACGGCCGGCGTCGTCAAGCGCGAGCCTCCGACGCGCAAGGCGCTCCAGGCGATGGCGCAGAGGTCGCTCGTCACCACGCTCGGCGCGATGCCCGCGGTGCGGAATGCCGACGTCGTCTTCATCGCGCTGCACGGCGGCGACGGCGAGGATGGCACGGTTCAGGCGATCCTGGATCTCGCGCGCGTGCCGTACACCGGAAGTGGCCATCTCGCGAGCGCGCTCGCGATGGACAAGGATCTCTCGAAGCGGCTCTTTCGAGCCGCAGGGGTTCCGACGGCGGACTGGATCATGACCGGGCCGGCGGCGTCGTTGAGCGCGGGCGAGGTCGAGAAGGCGCTCGGATTCCCGGTGGTGGTCAAGCCGTCGAAGGAAGGGTCGACGGTCGGACTCTCGGTGGTGAAGGAGGCTGGTCAGCTGGCCGGCGCGATCGCCGAGGCAGCGCTCTATGATGACGAGGTGATGGTCGAGCGGTTCGTGGCGGGGCGGGAGCTCACCGTGGGCGTCCTGGGCGACCATGCGATGCCCGTAGGGGAGATCATCCCGAAGCACGAGATCTACGACTACGAGTGCAAATACACGCCGGGAATGGCGGTGGAGGAGTTTCCGGCGAAGCTCACGCCGGCGCTCTCGGCCGAGACGCAGCGGCTCGCCGTGCTCGCCTACCGGGCGCTCAAGCTTGACGGCTGCGCACGAATAGACTTCCGTATGACCGCGGGAGGGGAGCTCTTCTGCCTCGAGGCGAACACCCTTCCCGGAATGACCGCGACCAGCCTGATTCCACAGGCGGCGGCGGCCGAGGGGATAGACTTCAGCACGTTCTGCGATCGCATCGTGGCGCTCGCGAAGAAGACACGAGGTGAGGGACAGTAATGGCGCGTTCAACTCTTCCGACTGCACCCATCGCGGGGCTCTCTCCGGGCGTTCAAGCGCAGGGGATCTGGTCCGGGCGGCGACAGCTGTTCGTTCGATTCGCGGGCGAGGCCGAAACCGCCGTGCTCTACTCGAGCGAGATGCTGGCGAAGCAGCTCGAGCGCGCGACGGCGCAGGCGCTCGTGCACTCGATTCTGCTGAGTGGGCGCGATCCGCTCTCGTGTGCCCCGTTCATCGCAGCGGTGTTTGGAAACTGGAGCGCGCCGCTTCCCGTCATTCTGGAGTGCGACGGGCAGCGGCCGGACGCGCTGGAGGATGTCGTGCGCGTGGTAGCGATGGTGCACGTACTGTGGGAGTTCCCGGACGCGCCGTCGGGGGCGGAACGAACCGTTGCATCGCTTGCGGCCGTTGCCTCGGCGGGGACCGCGCATGCGCTCACGCTCGCTCCGCGCGATGGCACGAGTGACGGGCAGATATTGCGACTCGTCGAGCAGGCACACGCCGCCGCGCCGGGGACCAAGATCGTGATCCATCCTGCGCCTGCGGGGGAGAAGTCGCCGCTCGACCGGCGGTACGCAACGCTGCTCGAGCAGGCGACGACGATTCACCGCGACGTGGTGCTCGCGTTTCGAATTCCGGGTCCCGTCGGAACCCGGTAGGAACCCGGTGTTTGTCATCCGTGTCTAATACTCCATGAACAGCTCCGCCACCGACGAATACGACGTCCCCCGGCTGACACCGGCGGTGCAGTGGATCATCGCGATCAATGTCGCGGTGTTCTTCCTGCAGCTCACGGTCGTGCGGCCGGCGGACATGGTCGCCGCGCTCGCGTTCAAGAGCCCCGGGGATCTCACGCAGCGTCCGTGGACGATCGCGACCTACATGTTCGTGCACGCGGGCTTTCTGCATCTCGCGTTCAACATGTGGACGTTGTGGCTGTTCGGTCCGCGCCTCGAGCAGGCGTGGGGACAGCGCAGCTTCAGCTTCTATTATCTGCTCTGCGGACTCGGCGGATGGCTCGCGGATCTGCTGATCGTGCACAACGGCTCGCCGCTGCTCGGTGCATCGGCGGCGATCTTCGGTGTGATGCTGGCGTATGCGATGCGCTGGCCGGACGACGAGGTACGCGTTTTCCCGTTCGTGTTCGTCGCGATGAAGGTGCGCTGGTTCGTCGTGCTCCTCGCGGCGTGGAATCTCATCCTCGGCGTGATGGCGCTGCACGCGACGGACGGGACGGCGTACATGGCGCACCTGGGCGGATTCGCGATTGGATGGCTGTATCTGCGCGCGGCGTCGGTGCCGAGTCTCGACCGGCTGCGCCAGCGGATGTCGCAGATACCCGACGTGCCGGACGAGCCGCCGCGCGCGATCCCGCGTACGCACACGCGCTCGCGCGAGCGCACGACCGAGATCGACGAGATCGTGGCGCGCAGCAACGCGATGGCGGCGAGGCGGCACACGTCGACGATCTCGCTGCCGGGGAAGGTCGGCAAGCAGAAGAGCGAGCTGTTGAATCTCGTACTCGACAAGATCTCGGAGCGCGGCATCGAGAGTCTGTCGCTCGATGAGCGGCGATTACTCGAGGAGATGTCGAAGCAGCTGCGCAGCGACTGATCGCTCGTGATTCGGAATGAGAGCGGGGCAGCCAGTGGATGGCTGCCCCTCTTTTGCGTGCGGATAAAAAAAGCCCCCCGGGATTGACCCGGGAGGCAGAGCCGCCACGCCGTTCTCGCGGCGGCAACGGCCAACCCAGAGAGGGCTGGCACACCTTGAACGTACAATCGGGCCCAGTCGCCGTCCAGATGGACTGTGGCCCGGTCGAAGAGCCCGATCATTTAAAGGGTTAAGCAAGATTAGAGCGTTCTAACTTGATTCTGTGAGGTGACGCACCAATCTTGTGGCCCGTCTTGTAGGGTCCGCCAGAGTGATCTTTGTCTTCACCCGGAGTCGAACGTGCGATCCCCCACCGCACTACTGACACTCTCCCTGTTTTTTGCCCCATCGCTGGCAGCCCAAAAGGTTGCTCCCCCGCCAACGCGTCCGCGCATCCAGGAGCTCGCGGACACCAACGATGCGCGTGCGTACTATCGCTACGGCATGGCGATGGTGAGCGACAAGCCAGAGGAATCCGTGCGCGGATTCTACTGGTCGCTGCAGATCGATCCGTCGTCCGCAGAAACGATGTACGCGCTGCGGACCTCATCGCTGCTCGCGATGTCGTCCGGTGATCTGTACGACTATTTCGATTGGAGCCGGAAGAAGCGGAAACCCGAGTATCTGGCGATCGATTCCCTGCTCTATCGCGCATACTCGGTGAATCCGTTCGTCTATCGCAACATGGATGTGCCGCTCATTCGAGCGATCATCGAGGCAGACGTGATCAAGTACGATCCGTCCGTCGACCGTGCTGAGCTCGGGCACCTGGTGCTCGAGCATCTGGGTACCATGCGAAAGGAGGGGTGGCTTTCGTATGCGGAGGGGCGGCTGGCCGACGCGCTCGCGGGCTACTCGAAGCAGCTGCACGACCGGGGGCGCAGCAAGAAGGATCACGAGGACAACGACGGCGAGCTCCACGCAGATCGCGCTCGTGTGTTCTACCAGGCGGGCAACATGGACAGTGCGCGCGCGGAGCTCACTGCTGCGATCGCGGGCTTTCGGGAGCGGGACAAGAAGAATGTCGTCATTCTCTATGAGTCGAAGGCGATGTACGAGCAGGCGCTGGGGATGATCAACGAGAAGGCGAACAAGCCGGACGATGCGCGCGAGGCGTACGGCCAGGCGTTGACGGAGGATCTTTCGTATTACGCAGCGCATGCGCGACTTGCGCAGCTGCAGCTGCTCGCGGGCGACACCACCGCCGCACTGTCAGAGATGGACCTCGCTCTGCAGCTACAGCCCAACGACCCGGTTCTGCACTACGCCTCGGCGATCATCTACATCAAGGCGAAACGCGATGCGGATGCGGCTTCACAGCTGACGAAAGCCGCAGCGGCGGCGCCGTACTATTCGGCGCCGCACTTTTTGCTCGCGCGCATCGCGGATGTCGAGGATGACCAGGAAGATGCGGTGACCGAGTATCGGAAGTTCATCTCGCTCGCGGCGAGCTCGGACGTGAATCTGCCGACGGCGAAGGCCCGGCTCTCAAAGCTGAGCGCGACGGCCGCATCGACCACCGCACCGACAGCCGCGCCGGCGACAGCGCCGGCAAAGCCATGAGATTCTGGAGAGGGGACATGGGCGGCGCGTCGACGATCGCCGCGGCCGTGCTGGCGATGACGTTCCATGCCGGATCGTTGCGGGCGCAGAAAGAGATCGACATACCGGCGCGGCCGCATCTCGAGCAGGACGCGGACTCGAACAGCGTGAGCGCAAACTTCCTGCACGGTTTGCGGGTCATCAGCGACGACCCGCAGGAGTCCTATCGCGCATTCTACTGGGCGACGCGAATCGATCCGGCGTCGGCAGACGCGTGGTATGGGCGCTGGGTGGCGCGGCAGCTCATCATGACCTCGCACGACTTCGCCATCGCCTACGACCATCGCATTACCAGGCGCTCTGCCGCACAGCTGGCGGTCGATTCGCTGGTCTTTCGTGCGTATGCTCTCGACCCGTTTTTCTACCACTCGCTGCTGCGGCCGTTCAATCAAGGGCTGGTCCTCGCGCGCATCTCCGATCGCGATCCGACACGGAACAGAGCTGCGGTCAACACCGATGTGAGTGAGCGACTGGAGCGCAGAAGCTACGAGGGATGGATTCTATACGCGGACGGGCGCTTCGACGACGCGCTCAAGGCATATGTGAACGAGTTGCATGGTGGGCGTGCGCCGCTGCTCACGAGACTCGATATCCACGAAATGCGTGCGGCGATATTCGTTCGTGCGCAAAAGCTGGACAGCGCGCGCGCCGAGCTTCTGGAGGCGATCGCGGAGTCGCGGCTGAGGGACGGAAGGGACAGGGTCGTTGTATTCGACTCGACGACGATGCTGGAACGCGAGCTCGGGGCGATCGATGAGCGCGCCGGACGCGGCGACGACGCGCGGGCGACGTACGCGCACATACTCGAGGAGCACGCGAAGTTCTACCCTGCGCACGTGCGACTCGCCGGCATCGCGATTGGGCGAGGTGATACGACGGCTGCGGTGTCGGAGATGCTCGCCGCTGTCCAGATCGAGCCGGACGATCCCGCGCTACGCTATGGCTGTGCAGTGATGCTCGTCGATGCCAAGCGCGATGCGGAGGCGGCGCAACAGCTGCGAAAGGCGATCGCGCTCGATCCCTACTATGCTGCGCCGTATCTTCTTCTGGCATCGATCGCGGATGTGGAAGACTATAAGGAAGAAGCGGTTGCTCAATACCAGAGCTTCGTGGCGCACGCCGACCGTGCAGCCCCGGATCTCCCGGGAGTCAGAGGACGACTGGCGAAGCTCAACTCCGGCGTCGCGACCGCGCAGTCGACGCCGTGAGCGCAGTCGCGTGGGTGATCATCGCGGGCGCTCTGCTGATCGCTTCCGCAGGGTCGGCGGCACGCGCGCAGGCACCGCATGATTCCACCGAGATTCCCGCGCGTCCGAAGCTCGATCCCGGCGCCGATACGAACAGCGCGCAAGCGAATTACGCGTACGGAATGAAGATGGTGAGCGACGATCCGCAGGAGGCAGTGCGCGCGTTTTACTGGGCGTCGCGCATCGATCCGTCGTCGGGAGACGCATTGTACGCGCTACGGACGGCGAGGCTGATCGCCATGGGGAACAGCGATCTCGCCGCGTATCTTGGCTTCCAGCGGGGCAAGAATCGCGAACGCGTCAAGCGAACGCCGGAGCAGCTCGCACTGGACTCGCTCATCTACCGCGCGTACGCGGTGAACCCCTTTTTGTACAGCAATATCGATGGCGCGCTAGTGCGGCGTACGATCGAGGCCACCATCGTGACGATGGATCCGAAGATCGACTCGAAGCTGCTGGCACAGCAGGTCGCGGTCAGAATGCGTGCCGCCGAAAACCAGCCGTGGATGGCGTACAGCGAAGGGCGCTTCCAGGATGCACTCGAGACGTACGCGTTGCAGCTCCAGCTTACGCACATGTTCGGCAACGGTCCGCGAGCGAAGAATCCGGATGCGAAGCAGAAGGCGTTCGAAGCGATGGGAACGGCGCAGCAAGTGTACGCCGACGTCGAGATACGCGCGCAGCGCGCGCGCATCTTCTACCAGCTCCACGAATTCGACAGCGCCGGATCGGAGATGACCGCGGCGATCGCTCTTCTGCAGTCTCAGGACTCTGGCTCGGTGATGCTCCTCTATCACTCCAAGGCCATGTTCGAGCAGGGGCTCGGGATCATCTACGAGCACGACAACCGCCTCGATCTCGCGCGCGAGGCGTACGGTCACGCGCTGCAGGAGGATCTTTCCTACTACGCTGCGCACAGCCGGCTCGCGCAGCTCGAGCTCGAACGAGGCGATACGACTGCGGCGCTATCGGAGATGGATCTCGCGGTTCAGCTCGAGCCTGGAGATCCGTCGCTCCGGTACCGCTACGCCGAAGTGCTCGTGCGCGCGCGGCGCGACGCGGATGCGGCGCAGGAGTTGAGGAAGGCGATCGCGCTCGACCCGGTCTATGGGTCGCCGCATCTGCTGCTCGCGACGATCGGAGATCTCGAGGAGTACACGAGCGATGCGATCGCGGAATATCGGCAATATCTCGCGCTCGCGGCACGGGGCGATCCGCAACGGCCCCGCGTGCAGATGCGACTGGCCAAGTTGACGGCCAGCATGGCCTCCACCCAACCCCACCAATGATGCATCTCTCGCGAGTGATCGCGTCGGGAACGCTGCTCCTTATGCTCGTCGTCGCGCCACCCGTTCGGTCGCAGCAGAAGCTGCTCCCCGACACGGTCGTGATGCGCAAACGCACGACCTACGAGGATCTGCAGATGTTCTCGCAGGTGCTCAACCAGATCCGCGTGAATCACCCGGACTCGGTCGACAGTCACGAGCTCCTCATGGCGGCCATTGAAGGGATGGTGCACGCCGCGGATCCGCACTCGTTCGTCATTCCCGCGGTGCGCCTTTCGCCTGCGCGCGAGCAGGCCATGAAGGATGGGAAGCTCTTTCCAATTCCCGTCGACTTCGAGTATCACGGCGGCTCGCCCGTGGTGTCCGCCATCGCGCCGGGCACGGCCGCGGCGCACCAGGACATTCTTCCCGGCGATGAGCTCATCGCAATCGACGGTAAAGCCGTCACGGCACAGAGCGCCATGGAGCTCGGAGTAATCCTCTCTGGTGACAAGGGATCAACCACGACACTCTCCTTCGAGCGCCTGCGCGCCGACGGGACGCTCGCGAAGCTCGATCGCAGCGTGAAGCGCGAAAAGATCGGCGAGGTGACGGCGGTGCCGGCGGTGTTCATGCTCGACCTTTCTGCCGGAACGGGCTACGTGCGCATCACGAGCTTCATGAACGAAAAGGTCGCCGATGACCTGCACGACGCGCTCGGTAAGCTCGAAGGAAAGGGGATGAAGCGCCTCATCATCGATCTTCGCGACAACGGCGGCGGCAGCGTAGCGGAGGCCGCACACGTTGCCGGTGAGTTCCTGCCGAAGGGAACCATCGTGTACACGTCGGAGGGGCGAAAGGCGGCCGACACCGACACAGGGCGTGTCTCGCGCTCGTTCTGGAAGAGCGAGCGGCACTATCCGATCATCCTGCTCGTGAACTCGGGAACCGCGAGCGCATCGGAGCTCGTCGCTGGCGCGCTGCAGGATCACGATCGCGCACTCATCGTTGGTCATACGACGTTCGGGAAATCGCTGCTGATGCGGGGGTTCCCGATGGCCGATGGCTCGATGATCGAGCTCGTCGTAGGGCACGTGCGCACGCCGTGTGGGCGCATCATCCAGCGGCAGTATCACGGCGTGTCGGTGCGCGATTACTATCGCCTCGCGGGCGCCGACCGCGATACGGCGAGCCGTCCGTCGTGCAAGACGGATGGCGGACGCACCGTGTACGGCGGCGGCGGCATCTATCCCGACATGCGTCTCCCGGATGTCGGGTCGGCGCCATCGTGGCTCGCGCGCGCGTCAGAAGATGATCTGATCCTCAAGTGGACGGGCGCGTGGGTGACGGCGAACACCGCGTCGCTCGCATCGCTCGACGCACTCGCCGCGAGCCCGGCGCTTCCTGCCGCGGCGATCGCCGACTTCCGCGCCTACGCGCTCAAGGACGGCATCACGATCGACAGCGACAGCGCGAGCGCCGCACTGCTGCAGCGCGTGCTCGTGCGTGCGGTCGCGGCGTCGAAGTTCGGTGATGAGGGCTACTACCGCATCTCCGCGGTGACGAGCCCGGAAGTCGCGGCGGCGAGTGGCGCGTTCGCCAAAGCGCAATCGATACTCGCCACTCGCTGAGACTCACTAGCTGATGTGGACCTGCTGGATCATCCCGTGCGTGAAGTGCGGCTTGCCGTCCTTTACATCCGGAAGAAAGCAGATCAACGCGTAATCTCCGGGGGTGAAGTCGACGGTGATGTAGGCCGTGCTTCCCTTCTGCATGGCTGGGACTCCACCCATCGGCTCACCCGGCGGTGGGCCGACGGGCTTTTCGACCCACAGGGGAACGTCAGCGGCTGACTTGCCCGGCGTCAGACGAACCAGCTGCAGCTCGTGCGGTTGCGTGCCGTTGCTCTCGATGCGAATCGTGTGCTTTCCCGACGTGATGGGCTTCGACAGTTTGAACGTGTAGTCGCTGAGCGTCAGGTCGACGTCTGCCGCTGGTGCGGCAAGGTCCGCATCGGTGCTCGCCGTAACGGTGAGTGGGCGGATCATTCCTTTGGCGAAGTGCGGCATGCCGTCAGCTGACGGAATGAAACAGATCAGTGCGTAGTTGCCGGGCTCCAGCTTCTGCGTCGTCGATGCCATCCCGCCGCCGGGGTGCGGCGCGTTCACCCCTCCGTAGTCGACCCACCACGCCGGTGGTGGCGCCTGCGTCTTCAACGCCTGCGCGAGATCCGCCATCGTCTTGCCGTCGTTCAGCTTTACGAA
>JBBRYY010000006.1:0-63495 GCA_038237245.1 Gemmatimonadales bacterium
GCCGCCCTGTTCGACGTTGAAGCGTGCGAGGCGCATCACCGCGCAGGCGATGTACGCGAAGCAGACGAGCCACGCCCACGAGTCGCGGTTGAGCACCGCGAAGTACATGATGAACGCCGGCGCCACGCCGAAGCTGATGGCATCCACGAGCGAGTCGAGCTCGACGCCGAACTGGCTCCCGGTGCGCGTCGCACGCGCGACGCGACCATCGAGCGCATCCATGACGCCGCCGAAGATCACGCACCATCCGGCCTCGATGTACTCGCCGCGCGCCGCCTTCACGACCGCGAAGATCCCGAAGAACAGATTCGCGAGCGTGAATCCATTCGGAAGCAGGACGACGGCGCGGCGCATGGCCGGACGCGGAAGCGGTCTCACGACACGAGATCCGCGAGCACGGTCGTGCCGGCGACCGTGCGCCCACCGACCTTCACGCGAACGTTGCTCCCGGGCGGAATGAAGACGTCGACCCGCGAGCCGAAGCGAATGATGCCCATGCGAACGCCCTGCGCCGCGCTGTCCCCCTGGCGCGCGTAGTTCACGATGCGCCGCGCGACGAGCCCCGCGATCTGGCGCACGAGGATCTTTCGCGACCCCGACTCGATGCCCACGGACATCTGCTCATTGTCGAGACTCGCCTTCTCGTGCGCGGCGTTCAGGAACTTCCCCTTGTTGTATTTCAGAAAGCGCACAGTGCCGGATACCGGATACCGGTTCACGTGCACGTTGAAGACGTTCATGAAGATCGAGATGCGGGTGGCCGAGCCCGCGATGAAGGTCGGCTCCTCGACATCGGTGATCATCACGCACAGCCCATCCGCGGGCGAGACGACGAGCCGGTCACCGCGCTCGCCCGTGCGCTCGGGATCGCGAAAAAAGTAGACGACCCAGCAGGCGATGATCACGAGCAGCACCGCGGCGACGTACCAGCCGGGCGAATGTCGCAGGACACCGAGGAAAATGGCGCCGACTACGAACAGCCAGGCGATGATGATGAACGGAACGCCTTCGCGCGCGACCTTCATGAAAGCTCCGAGAGATCGAGCGGGGTGCCGGTGATACGCTTGAACGCATCGAGATAACGCGTGCTGGTTTCCTGCACGACCGAATCCGGAAGCGGTGGACCCGGGGCTTCGCCATTCCAGCGGCCGGCCTTGCGCTCGCCATCGAGATAGTCGCGCAACGGCTGCTTGTCGAAGCTCGGCTGCGCGCCACCCGGACGGTACCCGCTCGCAAGCCAGAAGCGCGAGCTGTCCGGCGTCAGCACCTCATCGATCAGCAGCACCTCTCCGTCCCTGGCGCGGCCGAACTCGAACTTAGTGTCGGCGATGATGATTCCCCGCTCCTTGGCGATGTCGCGTCCGCGTTCGTATATCATCCTCGATCGCTGCTCGAGCTCCGTTGCCGCGTCGCCGATCAGGGCGCGCATGCGTGCGATCGTGATGTTCTCGTCGTGGCCGCTCTCCGCCTTCGTCGCTGGGCTGAACAACAGCGCTGCCAGCTGATCGCTCTCCCGGAGCCCCTTCGCCAGCGGCTCGCCGGCAAGCGTCCCCGTCTGCGAATACTCCTTCCAGGCGGACCCCGAAATGTAACCCCGAACGACGCACTCCACCGGAAAGACTTCGGTGCGCCGGCACAGCATGGCGCGCCCCGCAATCGAGGCTCGCTGGCCCGCCAGCGCGGGCACCATTTGCTCGATCTCGCGCGCATCCGCCGAGATGAGGTGGTGCGGCACGAGCCCCTCGAGGCGCGTGAACCAGTACGCGCTGATCTGCGTGAGTACCGCGCCCTTGTAGGGGATCGCCTCGCGCATGACCACGTCGAACGCGCTGACGCGGTCCGTCGCGACCAGCAGCAATCGCTCGCTGTCAACTTCATAGATGTCGCGGACCTTGCCGCGACCCAGCTGCTTGAGTGGAAGGGCGCTCGATGTCATCACCGTCATACGCGCAGCGCCTCCGCCGCATCGGGAAGCGGAGCCGCAGCGAGAATCGGATCGATCACCTCGCGCAGAAACTCGTCGACCTGTTCAGGCGCGCGCCCCGTAAATCGCTCCGCCGCCACGAGATCCTCCATCTCCGCAGGCGGCAGCGTGAACTCGGGATCCGCTGTGAGCCGCTCGAGCAGATCGTTCGTCGCCGCGCCGTCCTTCAGCGCGCGTCCGGCCTCGAGGCTGTGGCGGCGGATGATCGCATGTGCGCGCTGCCTGTCACCGCCGGCCGCCACCATGCGCACGATCAGCTTCTCCGTGGCCATGAACGGAAGCTCCGCCGCGAGACGCTGTTTGATGCGCGCCGGATGCACCTCGAGCCCGACGCTGATGTTCCCCATGAGCAGGAGCACCGCATCCGTCGCGAGGAACATCTCGGGGATCACGAGCCGCCGGTTCGCACTATCGTCGAGCGTGCGCTCGAAGAACTGCACGCCGTGCGTGAGGTTTGCATTCTCCTCCAGTGTCATCACGAACCGCGCGAGCGAGTTGATGCGCTCGGAGCGCATCGGATTCCGCTTGTAGGCCATCGCCGATGACCCGATCTGCTCCTCCTCGAACGGCTCCTCGATCTCGCCAAACGACTGCAGCAGCCGCACATCCGACGCGAACTTCGCGGCGCTCGCCGAGATCCCGGCGACGACCCCGAGCACGTGCGCATCGAGCTTGCGCGTATAGGTCTGACCCGTGACGGGGAGCACGTGCGTGAAGCCCAGGCGCTTGACGACATTCCGCTCGAGCGCGCGCACGGCACCGTGATCGCCGCGCAGCAGCTCGAGGAAGCTCGCCTGCGTTCCCGTCGTCCCCTTCACACCGCGCAGCGGCAGCGTGGCGACGCGATGGTCGAGGTCCGCGAGGTCGAGTACGAGATCCTGCATCCAGAGCGTCGCACGTTTACCCACGGTCGTGAGCTGTGCCGGCTGCAGATGCGTGTACGCGAGCGTCGGCTCCTTCGCCCACTTTCGCGCGAACACCGCCAGCGCCTGGATCGCCGCGACGACCCTCGCGCGCAAGAGCGTGAGCCCCTCACGCATAAGCACGAGATCGGCGTTGTCCGTGACGAAGGCGCTGGTTGCGCCGAGGTGGATGAACGGGCGCGCCGCCGGTGCGGCAGCTGCGAACGTCTCCACGTGCGCCATCACATCATGACGGTAGCGCCGCTCGAACTCGCCGGCCGCCGCGAAATCGATGTCATCGAGATGCGCCTTCATCTGCGCGATTCCCTCGTCGGTGATCACCGGCTGTCCGCGCTCGTCGCGCACGCCGAGCTCGCGCTCGGCTTCCGCGAGTGCAAGCCAGAGTCTGCGCCAGGTGCCGTGCCGCCGCTGTGGCGACCAGAGCTCGAGCATTGCCTGCGACGCGTACCGCTCGCTGAGCGGCGAGGTGTACCGTGTGTGACTGCTCATCGCGTCATGAAATCAGTGGAGTAAATGCGGCCTCCTCGTTCGAAAAACATGTGAAAGGTCGCGCGACCGGCACCTGCATCGAGTGCGCGCGCGGCGTCGTTCGCGGTTTCCACGGGAATGCGATTGATCTGTACGATGACGTCGCCCTTCTCGAGCCCGAGCTCGTCGGACACGCGCTGGCTCACGTTGTAGATCAGCGCGCCGCGCGGACTGCGAATGCCGCGGTCGACGCGAATCGCCGGCGTCAGCGTGACGAGCTCGAGCTCCTTCAGCACCGCGACCTTCGCCGCGCTCACTTCCGGGAGATCGGCGATCGTGACGGACACCGGCATATCGCGCCCCGCGCGCTTGAGCACGAGCGACACCTGATCGCCCACGCGGAGGTCGAGCAGCTCTGCTTCCCAATCGAAGGCGTTTCTGATCATGCGGCTCCGCGAGCGCACGAGCACATCCCCGCGCCGAATCCCCGCGCGATCAGCAGGCGAGCCGGGCACCACCGCTCCTACGATCACCCCCGCGCGCCATGACTCGCGCTGCCCCTGGTTCTGAGGAATCTCCGGCTTGAGGCCGATCCACGGGCGCCGCACGGTGCCGTGCGCGAGCAGATCCTCCGTGACGTGCTTTACCCGATTCACCGGTATCGCAAAGCCAAGTCCGATCGACCCACCGCTCGGCGAAAAGATCGAGCTGTTCATCCCGACGATGCTGCCCAACGCGTTGACGAGCGGCCCCCCGCTGTTCCCCGGGTTGATCGATGCGTCGGTCTGGATCATGTCGACGTACATCGCGGAGCCCTGCGAGCGCGCGACCAGATTGCGCCCCGTGCCGCTGATCACGCCGACCGTGACGCTCGGCTCGGAGTTTCCCAGGAGGAAGCCGTAGGGATTCCCGATCGCGATCACCCACTCGCCGATGATCAGATCGTCCGACGATCCGAGCGGCGCGACGGGCAATCCCTTCGCCTCGATCTTGAGGACCGCCAGATCATTCGTCTCATCCTTGCCGAGCAGCCGCGCCGGATAGGTCGTGCCGTCGCGCAGCGCAACGGAGATCGTGTTTGCTCCCGCGACGACGTGCGCGTTGGTGACGATGACGCCGTCGGCTCGCACGATGAAGCCGGATCCGAGCCCCGGGAGCACGCGCTCGCTCGTGCCGTTGAACGCATCGAAGGGATCGTTCGAACGGTCCACGACCTCCGTCTGCACGGTGACGACCGTCGGCGCGACTCGGGCGACGGCCTCGGTGATCGCGGTCCGCCGCTGCGTCGTGAGCGCGCTTTCCGCCACCGCGGTCGAGCGACTGGAGTCGGGAGAGGCCGTCGTCGCTGCGCTCGCCGTTGCGACCGCGAGCTCGGGTGCATCGTGCGAGCTGTCCCCGCATGCAGCGCACAGCGCCAGAAGGGAGAGGCTCACCGCTCGTGTGATCACAGGCTCGTGCGCCTGCGCGAAACGCGCTTGCTCCAGTCGTAGAGGAAGTGATCGAGCCCGAGATCGGTGAGCGGATGCACCATCAGCAGCCGCAGCACGTCCGGCGGCACCGCGGCGGAATCGGCGCCGATGTTCGCCGCCTCGGAGAACTGTCGCGGCGTCCGGATCGATGCGGCCGTGAGCTCGCACTCCACGTGATGCCGGTCGAACAGCTGTCGTATCTCGCCGATCAACGCGATGCCATCGCCTCCGATATCATCGAGACGGCCGATGAACGCGCTCACCGAGTACGCGCCCGCCTTCGCCGCGAAGAGCGCCTGCGCGGCGCTGAAGACGAGCGTCGCCGTGACGCGAATGCCATCGGCCGCCAGACGCGCCGTCGCGCGGAGCCCATCCTCGATCACCGGCACCTCGACCACGATGTTGTCCGCGATCTTCGCGAGCTCTTTTCCGTCGCGATAGATGTCGTCCGCCGTAATGGCCAGCACGGGCGCGAGCACCGGCCCGCGCGTGAGCCGGCAGAGCTCAGCGAGGAGCTCGTGATACGTCTCGGTCGAATCCTCCTCCGCGATCAGCGTCGGGTCGGTCGAGATCCCATCGACGATCCCGACGTCGGTCGCCCACTTCACCTCGTCGAGACTGGCCGTATCGATCAGAATCTTCATGTGTCGCCCAGGTAGAGGTCGAGCGGATAACGAACGACATCGAGAAAGAGCGCGTGCGCAGGCGCGGGTGCGGACGTTCGCCGATTGTCTTCGGCCTCGAGCAGCATCGCGAAATCGGACAGAGGACGCCTGCCGCGCGCGATCTCCATCATCGTGCCGACCAGGAAGCGTACCATGTGGTGCAGGAAGCGATTCGCCTCGATTTCGAAGACGAGCCCGTGCGGAACCGCTCTCCATGCCGCGTCCACGATGGTGCAGCGATGGTCATCGCTCGCTGGCGCAGTCCCCTGGACGGCGAAGGCGAGGAAGCGGTGCGTGCCGAGGAGTGAGTTCGCGCAGCTTGCCAGCGCGTCGAGCGCCAGCGGTCCCTCGAGCGCCCATTCCCAGCGGCGGCGGAATGGCGAGTGCGCCTCCCGATCGGTGCCAACATGGTAGCTGTACCTCCGTCCCGTGGCGCTGTACCGTGCGTGAAAGGCATCGCTCATCTCGACTGCGCTGGCGACCCACACATCCGCCGGCAGTACCGCGTTCAATGCCCGCCGCAACTCGGCCGCTTCCCATCGGAGAGGAACCCGCACTCCCACCGCCTGTCCGCGCGCATGCACGCCGGCATCGGTGCGTCCGGCCCCCAGCGCGCCCACGGGTGCGTTGCACAACCGCTCCAGCGCGCCTTCCAGTACCCCTTGAATCGTGCGCGTTGCCGGTTGGCGCTGCCACCCAGAAAACCCCGCGCCATCGTAATGCAGCACCAGCTGCACCATGCGCTCCGGCATGCATGAAAGTTACCGGAACGACCTCCACTGTCAAGCGATCCAAAGCGCGGAAACGATTGACACTTCGGCACCTACGGCTCAACATTAACCGCTCGCGGACCCCTCTTCCCGACGGCTCGGCCCCCCTCAATGCCCCCACGTACTCTCGCGTCGCTCGCTCATGCGCTCGCGGCAGCGTCAGACCTCGACGCGGCCATTGTTGCGCTGGGCGAAGCCCTCGCCGAGGTCGACAGGAGCACCGAGCTCTCGCTCTTCGGCTACGACGCACGGCATCAGATGCTGCGCGAACGCGTCAGTCCGAGCGGCTCGAAGGTGATCCGCGCGCGCGCCGATACCACCGTCGATCATCTCCCCGCGCGCATCCGCACCCAGATTCTCGCCGGCGGCCAGTTCGTCGACCTCGGCGATCAATCAGATGAGTACGCGCGCCTGCTCGGCCTCGACACGACGCTCGAGGAGGAAGGGCTCCTCGCCATGCGTGGGCTGCGCGTCGACGGACAGCTCTCCGCCGTCGTCGCGGTCTACGAGCCGCGGCGCTTCTTTGGCACCCGTGTGATGGAGCGCTTCGCGCCGTACGTCGCGCTCTTCGCACTCGCGTACGCGCGCTACGCCGAGCGCGAGGCGCGCAACGAGGCGGTGCGCACCCTCGAGGACGTCACACAGCGCGTCCACGGCGAGTACGTCAAGCATCTCGCGTCGCTCGAGCAGGCGCTCGCCGTCGCGCGCAACACGCCGAGCGGCGGCGGAGGGTTCACCCCCGAACGCATGATCGTGCTCGAGACCGAGAACGCGAAGGCGAAGGAGGACGCGCGGCGCGCAAACCGGCGCGCCGAGGCGGTTGAGCAGCAGGTGAGCGCTGCGGTGGGGCAGCTCGAGTCTGCGCACGTCGAGCTGCATCGCCGCAGCGAGACGCTCCGGCAGAAGACGCGCACGCTCTACCTCATCGAGCGCGTGCTCTCGCTCGACGCGTCGACGAATCTGCCGCGCAAGCTCGCGGACGGGCTGCTCGCGCTCTGCGGCGACGACATGCAGGCGCAGCGATGCTCGCTCATGCTCCGCGCACCGGGAACGAACCAGCTCTACATCGCGGCGGCCAAGGGGCTCGCCCCGGACATCGCCGACAGCACGCGCATCCACATCGGCCAGGGCGTGGCGGGGAAGGTCGCGCTCAGCCGCGAGCCGCTCCTCGTCACCGACGTTGCACAGGCGGTGAACCACCCCCTGCTCGGCGACGAATATTTCACGACGGGGTCGTTCATCAGCTTCCCGATCGTGTACCATGATGATCTCGTGGGCGTGCTCAATCTCACCAACCGCGTGCAGCGCGGTGTGTTCGTGGAAGAGGATGTGGAGCGCGTACGGCTGCTCGCGCTCGTGATCTCGCTGGTGGCGTCGCAGGCGCAGCTCGCGAGCAAGCTGTGCGAGCAGCCCATTGATCGATAGCCCGCACGCAAATGCGCTGACGGCGGCCATCGATCTCGTGATCGGCGGCGCCTCGCTTTCGGCCGACCAGACGAGCGATGCGTTCGATGTGATCATGCGTGGCGAGGGGACGAACGCGCAGATCCGCGCGCTGCTCGTGGCGCTGGCGGCGAAGGGGGAGACGGCGCAGGAGGTCGCAGGCGGCGCGCGCGCGATGCGGATGGCGATGCGGCCCTTCGAGGCGTTCGATGCGGCGACGCTCGTCGACACGTGCGGCACCGGCGGCGGCGCGTTCTCGACCTTCAACATCTCGACGGCGGCGGCACTCGTCGCTGCCGGCGCAGGTGTGCGCATCGCGAAGCACGGGAATCGCTCGCACAGCTCGCGCTGCGGCAGTGCGGACGTTCTCGAAGCACTCGGCGTCGAGATCCAGCCGTCGAAAGAGGTGATGCAGCGGATGCTCGATCACGCGGGCATCGTCTTCATGTTCGCGCCGGCGATGCATCCGGCGATGAGGCACGTCGCCGCGGTGCGTCGCGAGCTCGGCGTGCCGACGATCATGAACTTCCTCGGACCGCTGGCGAATCCGGCGAGCGCCGGCCGCCAGGTGGTGGGCGTTGCGAATCCGACGCGCATGGAGCTCATGGCGGGCGCACTCGCGGAGCTCGGGAGCGTGCACGCGCTCGTGGTGCATGGGGAGCCGGGGATGGATGAGATCTCGCCGATCGGATGCACGCGCGTGCTCGAGGTACGGAGCGGGACGGTGCGCGAGTGGTCGATCGATCCTGCGGCTTACGATCTCATGTCGGCGCCGGAGGATCTCGCCGGCGGTGATCCTGCGACGAACGCGGCGCGCGTAACGGCGGTACTCGATGGCAGCGACCGCGGCGGGGCGCGGAGCGCGGTGATCCTGAACGCGGCCGCGGCAATTTTCGTGGGGAGCGCCGGCAACGGTGCAGCGACCTTCGCCGAGGGCGTGCGCGCCGCCCGTGAGAGCATCGATTCCGGCGCTGCGCTGCGTGCGCTCACCGCCCTGCGCGAGGTCAGCGTTGGTGGCTGACGCTCGCTCCGCGGCTCAGTACTTCCGAAGCACTCCGACGACGACACCCTGGATGGTCACGTCGTTCTCGTGAACGTATATCGGCAACATCGAATCGTTCGCCGGCTGCAGCCGGATGCGACCATCGCGTTCACGGTAGATTTTCTTAACCGTCGCGGCGTTGTTGTCGATGAGCGCGATCACGGTTTCTCCATTGTCGGCGCTCCGACGCTCGCTGATGATGACGAAGTCTCCGTCCCGAATCTGCTCGTCGATCATCGAATTTCCGCGAACGCGGAGCACGTAGTGATTGCCGCCGCGCGAAATGAAGCTGTCGGGGACGCACATCGTTTCATGCGCCGTGATCGCTTCGATCGGCATGCCAGCGGCCACGGTTCCCAGCAGCGGGAGCTCGACGGCCTTCGGGAAAACATCGGATGGAAGGATCTCTATCGCTCTGCTCTCATTATACGAGCGCTTGATGTAGCCTTTGCGCTCGAGATTGCTGAGATGTTCGTGGACCGTCGCGAGCGAGTTATAGTTGAACTTCCGGGCGATTTCCTCGAAGCTGGGGGCGTACCCGTTGTCCTCGGAGTAGCCGCTGAGGTAGTCGAGGATCTCGCGTTGCCGCTTCGTGAGCGCCATGCTCGGGGTTGGACGAGGGTGGGCCTACGCGTCCCGAATGGACGCCGAAATGCAGGATAGCCGAACAGTGACCGAAACGCAAGTCTTTTCGCGACAATGGACTCCGCCAGCCGGAGTACTCGGTCGCATTATGGAGGAGTCCGCTGAGCGCGTCGGTGCGATGAGCGCGCTCGACCGCCAGCTCGTCGTCGAGGCGGCGCTTATCGCGCGGGCTATCCCCTCGTTCGTCGACGCGTTGACGCGTGACGACGTGGCGATTGTCGCGGAGATCAAGCGCCGCTCGCCATCGAAGGGCGCGATTCGAGACTCGATTGCGGCGGAGGATCAGGCCGCGGCGTTCGAGGAGGGAGGTGCGGCGGCCATCTCCGTGCTGACGGAGCCTGACCACTTTGCGGGAAGTCTCGCGGACCTCGTAATGGCTCGAAGTCGCACGACTATTCCATTGCTACGAAAGGACTTCCATCTCGATAGTATCCAGCTCTACGAGGCTCGCGCTGCCGGCGCGTCGGCCGTCCTGTTGATCGCGCGCGCGCTCGCGCCGGCGAAGCTGAGTGAGCTCATGTCGATGGCCGACGAGATCGGACTGGAGCCACTCGTCGAAGTGCGAACGGACGCGGAGCTGATGCTTGCGCTCGAACTTGGGGCGCGCGTCGTCGGCATCAACAGCCGCGATCTCGAGACGCTCGAAGTCGATCCCGCAGTCCCCGAACGCCTGCTGCCGTTGATTCCGAATGGCGTCATCGCCGTCGCGGAAAGCGGCATCGAGACGATTGATGACGTGACCGCGCGCGCGCGATGGGGCGCGGACGCCGTGCTCGTGGGATCCGTCTTCTCGCGCTCCGAAAACCCGCAGTCCTCCGTTCGTGGCTTTACAGGCGTGCCGAGGATTCCCCGTGCCCGCTGACGTAAAGTTTTGTGGACTCACTCGCGCACAGGATGCGCGCGTCGCCGCCGAGCTTGGCGCGCGCTACGTCGGCGTCATCTTCGCGGGAGGGCCGCGCAACCTGGACCCCGACTCCGCCCGCAAGGTGCTCGACGGCGCGGGTGCCCACGTCGATCGCGTCGGCGTCTTTGGAAAAGAGGATCCCGCCGCGATCTCGGCGATCGTGGAAGAGGTGAAGCTGGATATCGTGCAGCTGCACGCCGATCCCACCGCGGCTGGCGTGCGGGCGCTCGCCGAGGCGACCGGGGCACGCATCTGGGCGGTGGTCCGGGTCGACGGACCGCTCGATGTGGGTGCGCTGCAGGAGCTCTGGGACGCGTCCGACGCGCTCGTCCTCGATTCCAAGGTGAAGGGATCCCTCGGCGGCAGCGGGACGAGCTTCGACTGGAGTGCGGCCGAAGGGATCGCGCGCGGGCGGGTGTCGCCGCTCGTGCTAGCAGGGGGACTCACGGCCCTGAATGTGGAAGAGGCAATCGAAACGCTTTCACCCGACGTCGTGGATGTTTCGTCAGGGGTGGAAAGCTCACCGGGTACAAAGGATCACGCGCGAATGGCGGAGTTCATGAATTCGGTCCGGCGAGCAGGAGTGTTGAAATGACCGCCGTTGGAACGGGGGACCGCTTCGGCAGCTACGGGGGCCGGTATGTCCCCGAAACGCTCATTCCCGCGCTTGATAGTCTGGAAGCGGCGCTTGCCGAGGCGATGCTGGATTCGGACTTTGTTGCCGAAGTGGACAATTTGCTTGCTACTTATGTCGGTCGTCCATCTCCATTGAGCGATGCCCCTCGGCTCTCCGCGCTGGTTGGCGCGCCGGTGCTGCTCAAGCGGGAGGATTTGAACCACACGGGGGCGCACAAGATCAACAACACGGTTGGGCAGGCGCTGCTCGCGCGACGGATGGGAAAGCGCAGAATCATCGCGGAGACGGGAGCGGGGCAGCATGGTGTTGCGACGGCCACGATCTGCGCGCGTTTCGGATTGCAGTGCGTGGTATACATGGGCGAGGAAGACATGCGGCGGCAGGCGCTGAATGTCTTCCGCATGCGGTTGATGGGCGCGGAAGTGATCCCTGTGACCTCGGGAACACGCACTTTAAAGGATGCGACCACCGAGGCAATTCGGGATTGGGTCACCAACGTAACGGACAGTCACTATATCATCGGCTCTGTTGTCGGACCTGCACCATATCCACGCATGGTACGTGAATTCCAAGCAGTGATCGGACGTGAAGCACGGGCGCAGATGCTCGCGCAGGTCGGGCGCCTTCCGGCGACCGTCGTGGCGTGTGTCGGCGGAGGATCGAACGCCATGGGAATTTTTCATCCGTTCGTGGAAGACGCGGCTGTCGAGCTCGTCGGCGTAGAAGCGGCGGGCAAAGGACTCGATACGGATCAGCACTCGGCGTCATTGTCGAAGGGAACGCCGGGCGTGCTTCACGGCTCGCGCAGTTATCTGCTGCAGGATGCGGCGGGGCAGGTGCACCCGGCGCACTCGATCTCCGCAGGACTCGACTATCCCGGCGTCGGACCCGAACACTCCTTCCTCAAGGACAGTGGCCGTGCAATGTACGTCTCGATCAGCGACGATGAGGCGCTTGAAGGCCTCGTGACGCTGAGCCGACTGGAGGGGATCATTCCCGCACTCGAGACTTCGCACGCGATCGCGTGGGTGGTAAAGGAGCGCGCGCGTTGGTCGGCCGGCCAGCCGGTGCTCATCTGTATCAGCGGCCGCGGTGACAAGGACGTCGCGCAGGTGAGCGAGCTGCTCGGAGACCGCATAGCCAAGTGACGTCTCCTACGATCGCCCCTCCAGAGCTCACGCTCGACGAGCTGCCGGATCCGCCGTGTTCTCCGCAGCTCGTCGAGGAGATGCTGCGGAATTTCGCGCGGGCGATCAAGACGCATCAGCTCTATCTGCCGAACAACCCGATCTACGCGCGCGCGATCGACAACCTGCGCGCGGCGTTTGCGCCGATCTGGCCGCACTCGCCCGAGATAGTCCTCGCGATCACCGAGTCCGACTTCAAGTGGTTCGGGCGCTCGGTGATGCACGAAGCGAATCGCTCGGAGAGCGTACCGTGGGTATTCTTCAAGGATGGTGTTCGCGAGCTGACGCTGACGCAGGGAATCGAGGACGATGAGCTCACCTCGCTCCTCCAGATCATGCAGCGCGTGCGAAACGCGGCGCCCGAAGAGGACGATCTTCTCACGCTGCTCTGGGAGCAGGAGTTCACGCGGCTCAAGTACCGCTTCGTCGACATCAATCTCGACTCGCACGCGTCCTTCGATGCGTCGGCCGAGCCGCCGAAGGAACGCTCGATTCCGATCATCGACGACATTCGCGCAGAGGAAGCGGCGGAGCCCGAGCGGAAGTCGGGGATCGTGCGCATGGAGGATCTCGATGCGACGCTGTACTTCCTCGACGAAAAGGAGATCGACTATCTGCGCGCCGCGGTCGCGGCCGAGCAGACGATCGACATGCCGCGGAACGTCCTGGCGATTTTGCTCGACATCTTCGAGGTGCAGGAGAGCGAGAAGGTTCGCGAGGAGATCTGCGGCATCCTCGAGAGCTACATGCTGAACCTGCTCGCGGCAGGCGCGTACGGGTCGGTTGCATATCTGCTCGCCGAGACGGAGTTGCTGATCAAGCGCGCAGTGGCGCTCGCTCCCGCTCATCGCGCGCGGCTTTTCGCGCTGCCGACGAGCCTCAGTGATCCTTCGGTGCTCTCGCAGCTGCTCGAGGCGCTCGATCAATCGGATGTGATCCCCGAGCAGGCGGAGCTCGATGCGCTATTCGAGCAGCTGCGTGGCGGCGTGCTCGGTACGGTGCTCGGATGGCTCAAACAGGCGCAGAAGCCGGAGCTCCGCACGGCACTCGAGCGGGTTGCCGCGAGGATGGCGTCGTCGAACAGCGCCGAGATGATGAAGCTGATCGGCTCGTCGGATCCATCGGTGGCGATCGAAGCGATGCGCCGTGCGGGTGAGCTCAAGACTGCGGCCGCGGTGGCGCCGCTGTCAAAGGTGCTGCATCAGAAGAACGTGGAGCTTCGTCAGGCCGCGGCGCAGACGCTTTCGGAGATCGGATCGCCGGGTGCGATGCGCCTGCTCGAAACCGCACTCGACGACGATGACCGCGACGTGCGCATCTCCGCGGTGCGGGCGCTCGGGCTGCGCGGACATCGCGCGGCGCTCCCGCGCGTGGAGGCGGTCGTGCGCGGGAAGACGGTGAAGGGCGCCGATCTCACGGAGAAGATGGCGTACTTCGAGGCATACGGCACGCTGGCGAAGGACGCCGGCATCCCTCCGCTCGACAAGCTGCTCAATAAGCGCAGCTTCTGGGGGCGCCGCGCGACACCGGAGCTTCGTGCGTGCGCGGCGCGCGCGCTCGGGATGATCGGCAGCGCGAATGCGCTCGAGGTGCTCCGCCGCGCGCAACGCGAGCGCGATCCGATGGTTCGCAGCTCGATCAACCGCGCCATGCGCGAGAAGACCTGACGATGGCCGCCGCCGCCACGACCACGGGCTCCACGAACCTCGCACCACCCAACGTTGGCGAGCGCGGGAGCGACGGCTTCGTTCGCAAGATGGGACGCGAGTTCCTGCTCGCGATCTACGGCGCGCTGCGCACCGTGAAGATGTACCCGCCCGATAATCCCGTCGTGCAGAAGACGATGCAGGAAGTCGTGCGGCTCTCGAACGAGCTGCTGCGCAGCGAGCGCGAGGTCGAGCTGCGTGTCTCCGGCGAATTCATCTTCATCAACGCCACGCGGCTCCGGCTGGATCTCGAGAACTACGCCAGCTTCAGCCGCATCATCAGCGCGTTCAAGGACGCCGGCGTCGGGCTGTGCCGCATTCGCGAGGGCTCAGCCGTCCGCGACTGGGTCATCTTCCTCACGCTCTTGCAGAACGCCGCCGTCGGCGACCAGGATGGCCGCCTCTACGCGCTCGGCGAGAAGCTCGCGGCTGCGAAGGTGACGGTGTTCGAGCTCGGCGGCGAAACGAATCTCGATGAGGAGCTGCGGCAGAAAGCAAAGGAAGCGGCCAAGCGCACGTATGCGCAGTCGGTCTCGGTCACCAAGGAAGTGATCAACTCCGTCCGCATGGGGCGCAGCCCGAACATCAAGAAGATCAAGCGCGTGGTGCAGGGGATCGTCGACCAGATCCTGAATGAGGAGACGTCGCTGATCGGCCTCACGACGCTTCGTGATTACGACGAGTACACATTCACCCACAGCGTGAACGTGTGCATCTTCTCCGTCGCGCTCGGGCGAAAGCTCGGCCTCACGCGACTCCAGCTCTACGATCTCGGCGTCGGCGCGCTCATGCACGACATCGGGAAGGCGCGGGTGCCGCTCGAGATTCTGAACAAGCCGAGCGGGCTGAGTGAGGACGAGTGGCGATCGATCTGCGGGCACCCGTGGATGGGGGTGTTGCAGCTGTTCGCGATGCGCGGGCAGAACGACGTGCCGTATCGCGCGATGATCATCGCCTTCGAGCATCATAAGAAGACCGATCTTTCCGGCTACCCGAAGCACCTGCGACCGCGCACGATGAGCATCTACAGCAAGGTGGTCGCGGTGGCGGATGCGTTCGATGCCGCGACATCGCGTCGCGCCTATCAGAACACGCCGCTCTCACCGGCGGACGTGCTGCAGGAGATGCGCATCAATCCGCATCGGGGGATGGACCAGGTGCTCGTGAAGGCGTTCATGAGCCTCGTGGGGCACTACCCCGTGGGCACGCTGGTGGTGCTCGATACGTTCGAAATGGCGATCGTGCACGCGGTGAACGCGGCGCCGGAAGCGATCGCGCGCCCGATCGTGCGCCTCATCAGCGACGAGCGGGGTAACTTGCTCTTCCCCGGCGTGCTCGTGGATCTCAATCTGCCGAACGACGACGGCGGCTTCGCTCGAACCATCATCAAGGTCGCCGACCCTGAACGCTATGCCATCCGGATCAGCGACTATTTCGTCTAGCCTCATCGAGCAGCGGTTCGCGGCGCTTCGCAAGCGCGGCGCGAAGGCCCTCGTCGTCTACATCACCGCAGGACATCCGGACCGGGAACGATCGCTCGCCCTGCTGCGCGGTATCGCGGCCGCGGGCGCGGATGTCATCGAGCTCGGGGTGCCGTTCTCCGATCCGCTCGCGGATGGTCCGGTGATCCAGGCGAGTTCGCAGCGCGCGCTCGAGCAGGGGATGACCTTCGACGGGGTGCTGAAGCTCGCGTTCGAGGCGAAGGTCGACGTCCCACTCGTGCTGTTCAGCTATCTGAATCCAATCGTCGCCGCGGGACCGACGGCGCTGACACGCGCGGCCACTTCAGGCATTCACGGGCTGCTCGTCACCGATCTCCCCGTGGGTGGCGATCCGGCGCTCGAGCGCGAGATCGGCGAGTCACCGCTCGACTTCATTCGGCTCGTCGCCCCGACGACGCCGGCGCCGCGCATGGCGGAGATCGCGAAGCACGGAAGCGGCTTCGTCTACCTCATCAGCAGACTCGGCGTGACCGGAATGCAGAGCGAGATCGCAAGTGGGCTCGAGGAGACGATCGAGCGGCTACGCAGCGTGACGTCGCTCCCGGTGTGCGTGGGCTTCGGCATCTCGACGCCGGCACAGGCGACCTCTGTGGCGCGGATGGCGGACGGCGTGATCGTCGGAAGCGCGGTGGTGCGCGCGGCGGAAACGAGTGTGGAGAGCGCGGTGGAGCTCGTGCGATCAATGCGGAAGGCGATCGACGAGCGGTAACGACGGGCTACGTATCCCGCAGCTGCCGCTCCACCCGCTCGTCCGGCGCCACGAAGATCGTCTCGGATCGCTGCACCAGCACCAGCCCCGGTGTGCCGCCCTTCGCCTTCCGCACGTACTTCCGCCGCGTCCAATCCACCGGCACGAGCGCCGACCCGCGCGACTTGCTGTGCCACGCTGCGAGCACTGCGGCCTCTTCCAGATCACGCGCGGGCGGTGGATCGTCGCGCGTCCATCGGAGCACCACGTGCGCGCCGGCCGAGTCGCGCGCGTGCAGCCAGACATCGCGCGGCGACGATGCGTGGAAGGTGAGGATGTCGTTCGACTTCGCGCCGCGCCCCACCCAGATGTCGAGACCGCCGGACGATCGGTACGTGCGAAAGGGTCGCGACTCGCGCACCGCCGCCTGACGCTCGAGTTGCGTCGTCGGCGCCGGCGCATCTGCCGGCGCGAGCCCGAACGCCGCGATCCGTCCCGGAAGCGACACGAGCGCGCGCTCCATCGATCGCACGTCGTCGTAGAGCCGCTCCGACAGCTGCACCGCGCCCTCGCCCTCCTCGTGCTCGACGTCTTCGTCCGTGTCATCGGTGAGGCGCACGCGATCGGGCGCAGGGACGTCGCCGAGCGACATCAGGGCGTCCGCGACGAGCCGCAGCCGCGGCGCCGCGGCTGCGCGCTCGAGCTCCCGGCGCATCCGCTCGAGCGCGCGCTCGCGCCGCACATCGGGCGCCGCCGTCGCAGTCGCCGACGCGAGGCCCGCCTCCTCCAGCAATTCCTCTTTCGCGATTAGCGAGTGCACTGCCACCGCATCCTCGCACATGGGATACGGCACCACCGCGCGCCCGCAGCGCGACGGTCTCGCCGGCCCCAACTCGCGAATCTCCCGATAGCGTTGCGCGGCGAGCTCCGGCGATGACACCAGCCACCGCGCCACGATCGCACTCACCCACCGTCCCTTCATCAGCGCTGCCGCATCGCCCACCAGCGCCGCCGCCCTTATGTCATCATCACTCAGCAGCGGCCGAGCAACGGGCCGCGGTGGCAGCGCGCCACCGACCCGTGCGAACGCGCGACCACTCTCGTGCGCCACCGCCGCTCGTGCCTGCGGCAGCATGCTCACCTCCAGCATCGCGCGCTTGCTCACGGATCCCTTGAACTTCCCCTCGCGCGTGAGCGCGATCATCAGCCTGCGATCATCCTCGGGCGCACTCACCGATTCGATCATCCATCCCGCAAGCGCACCACCACCCTCTGCATCGGCGCGCTCGCGCACCACCACCTCGGGGTGCGACAAATCGATCTCTACGGCCGCGCCGTGCAGCCCCGCGACTACCACGGTCCTCGCCTCGCGATCGAGCTGCCCCGCTCGAATCGTCCCCCCTCGCCACCTCGCGTCGAGCTCGCGCGCGAGGTGGTAAACGGTCAGGCTGTCCATGCACTCACGGTGTTTGACACGGGCGCAGGATGCCCGTAAATTCTTTCCCTGTCAACACATGCATTCTCTCGCCTACGTCGCCCTCGGCTCCAACCTCGGCGATCGCAATCAGATTCTTGCACGCGCGCGTCTGGCGCTCGCGGCACTTCCGGGGAGTCGCGTGGTGGCTGAATCTTCGGTCGAAGAGACGGCACCGGTCAGCGACGTTCCCCAGGGCGCATATCTCAATCAGATGGTCGCACTCGAAACCGAGCTGTCTCCCCACGAGCTCCTCGCAGCGCTGCATCGCATCGAGCATAGTGAGGGACGCGCGCGAACCGTGCACTGGGGTCCGCGCACCCTCGACCTCGATATCGTTCGCTATGGCGACGAGCGCGTGCAGGATCCCGACCTCGTGATCCCGCACCCGCAGCTCGCACATCGCGACTGGTGGCAGCGCGAGCTTGCCGAGTTGGGAGCAAAGGCGTGAGCACGAGCAAGAATGCAGGCGCGCGCATCACCGTGCACGACTTTCGTGATCGCAAGGATCGCGGCGAGAAGCTCGTCGTCGTCACCGCCTACGATGCGCTCTTCGGCAAGCTGGTCGACGAAAGCGGCGTCGACGCGGTACTCGTCGGCGACTCCCTGGGCAATCTCCTCGCGGGTTACGAGACGACGCTCCCCGTCACCCTCGACCAGATGGTTTACCACGCGCGCTCGACGCGCGCCGGGGTGAAGCGCGCGCTCCTCATCGTCGACATGCCCTTTCTCACCTATCAGGTCTCACCTGCTCGCGCACTGCTGAATTGCGGACGCGTGATGGCCGAAGGCGGCGCCGACGCGGTGAAGCTCGAGGGCGCGAGCGACAGCGTGCTCGCCGCCGTGCGCGCGGTGACGGATGCCGGCATCCCGGTAATGGGGCACCTCGGCTTCACCCCGCAATCCGTGAACACGCTCGGCGGCGCGCGCGTGCAAGCCCGCGACGATGTCGGTGCGAAGAAGCTCGTCGAAGATGCGAAGAAGCTCGAGGACGCTGGGGCGTTCTCGATCGTGCTCGAGCTTCTCCCCGCCAAGGTCGCCGCGCGGGTCACGGCCGCTGTGGGCATTCCGACCATCGGCATCGGCGCCGGCGCGCAGTGCAGTGGGCAGGTGCTCGTCCTCCACGACATGCTCGGGCTGAACGAGGGATTCAGTCCGAAGTTCCTCAAGCGCTACGCGGAGATGGCGGCCGAGGTGCGGGACGCGATCGCGCGCTTCGGCAGCGATGTGCGCGCGGGCAGCTATCCCGACGACGATCACAGCTTCTAGGCTGCAGCAGTAGCCATGCAGATCATCGAGCGCATCGAGCCGCTGCGCATCGCCCTCGACGAGCGTCGCCGCATCGGAAACGGAATTGCCCTCGTGCCGACGATGGGCGCGCTCCACGAAGGACACCTGGCGCTGGTCGACCGTGCGCGCGAGCGCGCCGGGACCGTCGTCATGAGTCTCTTCGTCAACCCGCTGCAGTTCGGCCCCAATGAGGACTTCGCCCGCTACCCCCGCAACCGCGACGGCGACGCGCGCCTCGCCGATGCGCGCGGCGTCGACATCCTCTTCGCACCGCAGCCGGACGAGCTCTATCGCGGCGGTCGCGCCGTCACGGTCGTGCCGACCTCGCTCGCGACGCGGTGGGATGCGGCCTCACGACCGGGACACTTCACCGGCGTCCTCACCGTCGTCGCCAAGCTGTTCAACATCGTGCAGCCCGACGTCGCCGTCTTCGGACAAAAGGACTTTCAGCAGGTCGTCATCATCCGCGCGATGATCCGCGATCTCGACTTCCCGATTCGAATGGTTGTCGCGCCCACCGTGCGAGAGAAGGACAACGTCGCGCTGTCGAGCCGCAACGCATACCTCGGCGTCCCCGATCGAAAGCGCGCGCGCGTGCTCTCGCGCGCGCTCTTCGCGATGCGCGACGCCTTCGACGCTGGCGAGACCTCGACTGCTGCGCTCGAGCTTCTCGGCAACACGGTGGTGCAGGCCGAACCGACGGTGCAGCTGGAGTATCTCGCGGTGATCGATGCGGAGACGCTCGAGCCCGCGCCCGTCGCGACGGCAGGGAGCATCGTCGCGATCGCCGGGCGCGTCGGCAAGACGCGACTCATCGACAATCTCATCCTCGGCTCGGCGGACCACTCCGGATGAAGCTGGCGGAGCCAGAGCTGCCCGCGTGGGCGGTGGCGTCGCCGAAACGGCGCGAGCACATTGCACGCGTGACGGAGCTCGCGCGCTCGTGGGCCGACGCGTTGCACATCGAGTCGGCGGAGCGCGATGCGTGGCGCGACGCGACACGCTGGCACGATGCCCTGCGCGATGCCGACGAGCCGATGCTGCGCGGGATCGTCCCGCATCTCCCGTGGCCCGCCTCGATGCTGCATGGTCCGGCGGCGGCAGCCATGCTTGCCGAGGATGGCGAGCGCCGCCGCTCCGTGCTCGACGCGATCTTCTCGCACACCGTCGGTAACGCGACGTGGGACCGCACCGGGCGCATGCTCTACATGGCGGACTTCCTCGAGCCCGGCCGGAAGTTCGATCGGGCGGAGCGCGCTGCGCTCGCCACGCGCGTCGTCGCCGACTTCGACGGGACCTTCCGCGCGGTCGTCAAATACCGGCTCGCCGATCGAGCAGGGAATCGGGAGACGATGCTCCCGGAGACGGCGGCGCTGTGGGACAGCGTGCAGTGACCAGGCGCGCAGTAGCGATCGCTGCGGGTGCGCTCATGTGCGCACTCGTGGTCGTCGTCGTCATCAACTACCGCCGCGCGCGAGCTCCGGGGGAAACGCCGCAGCATGCGACGGCGCCGCCGCCATCATCGCCCAGAATTCCGAAGCTCGAGGAACCCGAGTGGGCGACCGGTCGTCGCATCACCGTGGAGGTGCTCAACGCGACGAAAGTGCGCGGGCTCGCGCGCCGCGCGGCGCTCACGTTGCGCGACAAGGGCTTCGATGTCGTGTCGACCGGCACCAATCGCGATCAATTCGACTCTACGCAGGTGCTCGACCGCACTGGACATCGGGATTGGGCCGTGCGCGCGGCGAAGGCGATGGGCGGGGGCGCAGTGCTCGTGCGCCCCGACAGCTCACGCGAAGTTGACCTGACTGTGCTCATTGGGGCGTCGTGGCGCGCTCCGTCCGAGCCGTTCTACCCGTAGCTGGCCGCACGCCGCAGCGATATCCTTGCCGCGGCTCTTCCGCACCGCCACCTCCACGCCAGCCTCGCGCAGCGCGCGCGCGAAGCTCGAGATCCGCTCCGGCGGAGATCCCTTGAATTCAAGAGATCCTCCTTCGTGCAACGGAATCAAGTTCACGAACGCACGGCAGTCGCGCGCGAGCGCCGCGAGCAGACGCGCGTGCTCCGGCGCATCGTTGACGTCTCCGAGCATCACGTACTCGAAGGTCACGCGGCGGTCGAAGCGCTTCGCCTGTGCGATCACGTCGGCGAGCGGATACTTGATGTTCACCGGCATCAGCTCGCGGCGCAGCTCGTCGGACGGCGCGTGAATCGAGATCGCGAGACGGAATTGCTCCGGGCGCTCGCCGAGGGCAACGATGCCGGGGAGGACGCCTACGGTGGAGACGGTGATATGCCGAGCGCCGATGCCGAGCCCCTGCGGGCTGTTGAGGATCGTGAGCGTGGTGTCGACGGCCGGCCAATTCATCATCGGCTCGCCCATCCCCATGAAGACGACGTTCGTCACTGCGATCGGCGGATCGAGCAACGCCATCTCGCGTACCTGCGCCGCAATCTCCCAAGCCGAGAGGTTGCGCTGGAAGCCCATGCGGCCTGTGGCGCAGAAGGCGCACTGGAGCGCACACCCCGCTTGCGAGGAGATGCAGAGCGTCATCCGACCGCCTTCGGGGATCGCGACGGTCTCGATCTCCTGCCCCTCGGGGAGGCGGAAGAGAAACTTCTCCGTGCCGTCTGAGGACGTCTGTCGCTCGATCATTTCGAGCCGCGGAATGGAGAACCGCTCGGCGAGCGTGCTCCTCAGCGCCACCGGTAGCGCTGTCATCGCCTCGAAGCCGACTACCGGCCGCTCCCAGAGATGCCGCACGACCTGTGCGGCGCGATAGGCGGGCTCGCCGGTCGCGGTCGCGTGCGCGCGCAGCGCGGCCAGCGCCTGGGCGGGAGTGAGGTCGAGCAGATTGATAGGAGCGGTCATGGTGCCATCGAGTGAGATCGCGCGCCGCTGCAGCGGGCGCGCCGAACGCTGAATCTAACGGTTTGGAGGGGCGAATGCGGCCCCAGCCGCCGTCGCGCGGCACGCGAGCGAGGCGCTAATAAGTCGCTGTGGCGCATACACATATGAAGGCGATCCACCCACAGAAAGTGCCGTTCGGCGCTTCCCGCGAAAGGGGGACGGTGGTAGCTTTCACTACACATTGATGACCATCCCGGAGCAGTCGTGAGGTTCTACTCGACGCGGCCGTTGACGCTGCCGAGCGCTGTGGCATTGGCGCTTCGCGTCCGCAGCCGGGATCTGTCCCGCGCCATGCGTCACGCCGCGGGCCCCTACTCCGCAGAGCCCAACGAATCGTGAGCGCACCCCGATGGCTGCCGCCCCTCGCGTGGGCGGCACTGATTCTCATCCTGACGTCCATCCCCGGCTCCCGCATCCCGGCGCTGCCGTTCTCGAACTTCGACAAGCTCGTGCACCTCTCCATCTACGGCGTTCTCGGATGGCTCTCGGCGCGCGCCTGGTTGGGGGGATCGCGCGCAACTGCCGCGACACTCGTCGCGATCGCTCTCGTCTCGTGCTTCGGCGCATTCGACGAATGGCACCAACAATACATTCCACAACGGTCGATGGATTTCCTGGATTGGGCGGCGGACACGACGGGTGCGGCGTTCGGCGTATTGGTGGCGTTGGCGGGCTCGCGCCGGCGGGTGGGAGCATGACTGACGCACTCTCCCTCGCCACTACGGTTCGGACGCATTTGGGCGGCGAGCTTCGCAGCCCGGATGTCGGCGCGCTCGTGAAGCTCGGCGGCTGGGTTCAGCGCCAGCGCGCGATGGGCGGAATCGTTTTTCTCGACCTTCGCGATCGAGCAGGCGTCGTACAGGTCTCCTTCGATCCCAAGTTTGCGTCGGACGAGGCGATCCGCATGGCCGGCAGCGTCGGCCGCGAGAGCGTCGTGCTCATCGAGGGCGAGGTCGTCGCGCGTCCGGACAACGGACGCAATGCGGAGCTCGCGACCGGCGACGTCGAGGTCAAGGCCGTCTCGATGCGCGTCGTTGGCCCCGCGGAGACTCCCGCGATCCCCGTGACGCTAGGGAAGGGCGAGACGCTTCCATCCGAGGAGCTGCGGCTCCGTCATCGCTATCTCGATCTGCGGCGTCCCGAGCTCCAGGCAAACATCGTTCTCCGCCACCGCCTCATGCAGGTCACGCGGCGGCACCTGAGCGAGCGCGGCTTCCTCGAGATCGAGACGCCGATCCTCACGAAGCCGACACCCGAGGGCGCGCGCGACTATCTCGTGCCGAGCCGGGTGAGTGCGGGCGAGTTCTACGCGCTGCCGCAGTCGCCGCAGCTCTATAAGCAGCTCCTGATGATCTCGGGCTTCGATCGCTACTTCCAGATCGCGCGCTGTTTCCGTGATGAGGATCTCCGCGCCGACCGGCAGCCCGAGTTCACGCAGATCGACATCGAAGCCTCGTTCATCTCGGCCGAGGACATTTATACGTTGGCCGAAGGGTTGATCGCGGCGCTCTGGAAGGAGGGCGGGGTCTCCATTCCCACACCGTTCCCGCGCATGCGCTACGCGGACGTGGTGGAGCGATACGGCTCCGACCGTCCGGATCTGCGCTATGGACTCGAGTTGTTCGACGCGACCGAGGCATTCCGCAGCGCCGACTTTGCGATCACCCGCAGTGCGATCGACGGTGGCGGGCGCGTGCGCGGGATGCGCATCCCGGGCGGCGCGGTACTCTCGCGCAAGCAGGTGGACGATCTGGAGGCACTGGCGAGGGGCGCCGGCGCCGCCGGGATGCTGCGCCTCAAGCGCGAGAAAGGTGAGCTCACCGGTCCGCCCGCGAAGTTTCTTTCGCCGGAACAGGGCGCGATGCTCGGCATTGAGGAAGGAGAGCTCTGTCTGCTCGTCGCTGCACCGGATCGTATCTCGTCGCCTGCTCTGGATCGCGTGCGGCAGGAAGCGGCGCGGGTGATGAAGCTCATCCCCGAGAAGACGCTGAGCTTTCTCTGGGTGCTCGATTTCCCGCTGTTCGAAAAAGACGCGGCCACGGGCGCGCTCGGCGCCGTGCATCATCCCTTTACGTCGCCGCATCCCGACGATCTCGCGCTGCTCGACACGGCACCTGAGAAGGCGCGCGCGGTCGCGTACGATGTCGTGCTCAACGGCACGGAGCTCGGCGGCGGGAGTATCCGCATCGCCGATCCGGATGTGCAGCGGCGGATGTTCAACTTGCTGGCGATCGATGACGAAACGGCGCAGCAGCGCTTCGGCTTTCTGCTCGAGGGGCTGCGCTCGGGCGCGCCACCGCACGGCGGGATTGCATTCGGCTTCGATCGCATCGCGATGCTGCTGTCGGGCGCGACGTCGTTGCGCGACGTGATCGCCTTTCCGAAGACGACGGCGGCCCGCGCGCTGTTCGAGGGCGCGCCGACACCAGTGGCGGCCGAGGACTTGCGGGATCTCCACATCAGATTGGACGAGGGGGACGCGACACGATGAGCGACGAACATCTCACGCAGCGGTTGAACGCCGAAGGCGCGGATCTACTCACGCTCGCAGGAGTGAACGACTCGAATCTCGTTGCGCTCTCGCGCATCACCGGCGTGCGTGTGGCGCTGCGTGGCGATTCGCTGTCGCTGACGGGACCTGGTGATGCGGTCGAGCGCGCAACGCCCGTCGCGCAGCGGATGCTCGACGCTGCGCGCCAGCGGCTCGATCTGACGCCGGACGACGTCATGCGCATGAGCGAGGAGCATGGCGATCCCGGAGGCAACGGCGGACCTGCGGGCGAGATGCGTCTCGCGCTCCCGGGAATGCGCCGGATCATTCAGCCGAAAACATCCGGCCAGGCCGAGTACATGAAGTTGATCGCCGAGAACGACATCGTGATCGGCATCGGGCCCGCGGGAACGGGCAAGACGTATCTCGCGGTGGCGATGGCCGTCGACGCGCTCGCGCGCAAGCGCGTGCGTCGCATCGTGCTCGCACGGCCGGCGGTCGAGGCAGGCGAGAGTCTCGGCTTTCTTCCCGGCGACATGCAGGCGAAGGTCGATCCATATCTTCGTCCACTCTATGATGCGCTCGACGACATGATGCCGGCCGAGCGCGTGCAGAAGGCGCTCGAGTCGCGCACGATCGAGATCGCGCCACTCGCGTACATGCGCGGGCGCACGCTCGCGGACGCGTTCGTGATCCTGGACGAGTCACAGAACGCCACCAATGCGCAGATGAAGATGTTCCTGACGCGGCTCGGCGTGAACTCGAAGGCTGTGATCACGGGGGACAAGACACAAATCGATCTTCCTGCGCGTGAACAGTCGGGGTTGATCGAGGTCGAGCGGATTCTGAAGGGAATCGAGGGGATCGGGTTCCACTATCTGAGCGAGGCAGACGTCGTTCGGCACCGCCTGGTGCGGGACATCATCAAGGCGTACGCCCGCGACTCGGGAGTAGAGTAGCGCGTAATGGACGCGCGCATTCCGCAAACGGGCACCGTGACGCTGGCGGCGGACACGGGACACGAACGCTTCGCGCTGCATGCGCCGCGTATCGCGCTCCTGCTGGCGGTCGCGCTCGTGACCTATCTACTCTTCCCGACGAGTGCTGCGGTCGACTCGGCGATCTTCGAGATCGGTTCCGTCGCCACGCAGAACGTCAATGCGCCATTCGCGTTCGACGTGCCGAAGTCGGATGCCGCGCTGCGCGAGGAGCGAGATCAGCTCTCGCGCTCCGCGAAGGCGATCTTCGTCTACTCGCCGGCCGCCCTCGACTCATCGCAACAGCAGCTCGCGATGCTCATGCGAAGCATAGGCGCCGCAGCCGACTCCGCAGGGAAGCGGAACGAGGGCGCGGCGGCCAAGCACGCGGCGATGGAGCATGGAGTTGCGCTCACGGCGGCGGAGGGTGCGTACATCGCGCGACCGGATCACCGACGCGCGCTGCAGGACGCGGTGCATCGTGCGTTCGCTCGGTGGCTCCCCCAGGGGATCGCCGCCTCTGGGGCGCTGGATGACGTGCAGGGCGAGCTCCTCGTGCGTCGGGGCAACGAGGAGCGCAACGTCCTCACCGACAGCGTGCTCACGCTCGGCTCGCTGCTCGAGCGCTCGCGCGCGCTCCAGCCGGATCCCAACTCCTCGGTCGCCGAGGGATTGTATCTCAAGCTGCTGAGCGGCCTGCTGCATCCCACGATCCTTCCCGATCCGGCGGCGACCGAGCGCAGGCGCGAGGATCTGCGCAAATCCGTGGACGTGAACCAGTACATGGTTCGCGCGGGGGAGAAGATCGTCGGCGAACACGAAGTCGTGGGGCGCGCCGAGTTCGACAAGATGCACGCGATGCACGATGCGATGCAATCGACGGTGGGTGGCGATCACGCGTTCCGCCGGGTGCTCGGGGGGATCGCGTACAACGCCCTGGTGCTGGCGATCTTCGGCATCGCGATCCTCGTGTTCCGGCCGGCGCTCTATCGATCGATGCGTGCGCTCGCGCTCTTCGCCGCGGTGTTCACGCTCGTCCTCGTCGTGGCTGCGGTCGGCGCGCAGTGGTCGCCCGTGCGACCGGAGCTCGTCCCCGTCGCGATCGCGGCGATCATCATCAGCATGCTCTTCGACACGCGCATTAGCATGATCGCGGCGATGATTCTCGCGGTGCTGGCGGGCGGGCAGAGCGTCTATCGAGGGACGAACGCGCTCTTCCTCAATCTCGTCGGCGGCGCCGCGGCCGCACTCAGCATGCGCACGGTGCTTCGGCGCGAGGAAGGGTACCGCTACGTCATCACGATCGGCGCCGCGTACTTCTTCGCCGCGGTCACGCTCGGTCTCACGCTCGGCTGGACGACGCGGCAGATCGGAGTGAGCGCGGGCTTTGGTGTGCTCAACGCCTTCGTGTCAGTGGTGCTCGCGATGTTCCTGATGCCGCTCGCGGAGCGGCTGACCGGTGTGACCACGGCGCTCACGCTCGTGGAGTGGTCCGATCTCAACCGACCCCTCCTGCGGCGTCTGAGCCTCGAGACGCCGGGGACGTACGCACACACGATCGCCATGGCGAATCTCGTCGAGGCGGCGTGCAACGCCATCGGTGCGAACGGTCTGCTCGGACGCGTCGGCACGTACTATCACGACATCGGGAAGCTCGCGAAGCCGCAGTACTTCGTGGAGAACCAGGCTGGCGGACGCAATCCGCACGACTCGCTGAAGCCGGGCACGAGCGCGACGATCATCAGGAATCACATTCAGGAAGGGCTCGACCTTGCGGCCGAAGTCCACCTTCCGGCCGCGATCGCCGCGTTCATCCCCGAGCATCATGGCACCGGACACATCGCGTACTTCGAGGACAAGGCGCGCGGAAGCGACGGCGAGCCCGTTGTGAACGGAGCCGACTACATCTATGCCGGACCTGTGCCGCAGACCGCGGAGACGGCGATTTGCATGCTCGCGGATGGCGTGGAGGCATCGGTACGAGTGCTGCAGGAGCCCACGCCGCAGCGCGTTCGAGAGGTGATCGACCACATCGTGCGCCAGCGCATCGAGCAGGGGCAGCTCGACGAGGCGCCGCTCACGCTGCGCGACATCGAGGTGATCAAGGGAGAGTTCGCCCGCGTCTTCTCGAGTATGCACCACGCGCGCATCGACTATCCGACTGCCAGCGGCGGCGTGACTTCGGAGTTCGCGTCCGTATGAGCGTGAGCATCTACGTGCAGGCGCGCGATGTGCGCGTCGGGCTCGCGAGCGCGCGCGTGAGCGCGATCGCGCGCGCGACGCTCGCACGCGAGAAGGTGCGCGACGCGATGCTCTCGATCACCTTCGTGAGCAACGCGGCGATGGCGCGGCTGAACACCCGCCATCTCGGACACGCGGGCGCCACGGACGTGATCTCGTTCGGCTTCGCGGGATCGGGAAAGCGCGCGCCGGTAGTCGGCGACATCTACATTGCTCCGGCGGTCGCGAGAGCGAACGCGATCGAGAATGGCGTGCCTATTCGCGAGGAGCTCGCGCGACTCATCGTCCACGGCACGCTGCACGTGCTCGGCTACGAGCATCCCGCAGCGGGTTCGCGCATGAAGTCGCCGATGTGGAAGCGCCAGGAACGGATCCTCGCGCGCGTGCTGGCGTCGAAGTGATCATTGGCTGGCTCACCGCGCTGCTCGCGCTCGGACTCGCCACCGCCTGCGCGCTCGCCGACGGCGCCCTCCTCACCGCCGGCCGCGATGGCCAGACGCGAGAGGGAAGCACGCTCCCGCACGGCGATTCGCGAGAGCGCGCGCACCGCGCCCTCTCGATCACGAGGTTGTTCGCGCAGCTGACGTCGGCTGCCGCGTTTGCCATCTCGGCCGATCTCCTCGGGCGCCCCCTGCCGCTGGCGCTCGCGATCGGCATCGCCGGCATCTTCGTCATTCTCGTGCTCGGAGAAATCCTGCCGCGCGAAGTCGGCGATCTGATCGGCTCGCCGGTGATCAACCGCCTCGGGCTATTCATCTCCGTGATCGAATTCGTGATGAGCCCACTCGTCATCTCCGGTGCGGCGATCGACGGCGTGCTGGGCCGAGTGCTTCCGACCCCGTTGCTGAGCGAGGAGCGCGAGGCGCCGGCGCCGCTCCGCGATGTCGTCGCACGGGGGCCGCAGACGCCGGGCGATCAACGCGCAATCCTGCGCCGCGTCTTCTCCCTCGGCGACACCGAGGTGCAGGAAGTGATGATCCCGCGCGTCGACATCATCGGCGTGGAGCGCGCGACGCGGTGGTCGGAGGTCGTGGATCGCGTGCGGAGCTCGCAGCACGCGCGGCTGCCTGTCTACGATGACACGCTCGATCACGTGATCGGCATCCTCTACGCGAAGGACCTGCTCGCCGCCGTCATCTCGGACGAGGAGCCCACGGCGGGCTGGGCGTCGCTCGTGCGCCCGGCGTCGTTCATCCCCGAGAGCAAGGCGATCGACACGCAGCTGCGCGACTTCAAGTCGACGCGCTCGCACATCGCCATCGTCGTCGATGAATACGGCGGCACCGCGGGGCTTCTCACCATCGAGGACATTCTCGAGGAGATCGTCGGCGACATCCGCGACGAGAACGACTGGGAGGAGCCGCCGATCATCGCCGAGGCGAACACGCGCTTCTGGGTGTCGGGGCGCGTCACGCTCGACGAGCTCTCGGAAGCGCTCGGCGAGATCTTCGAGGACAAGGACATCACCACGGTAGGCGGGATGATCTTCCAGCGGCTCGGTCGCGTGCCGCGAGCTGGTGAGTCGCTGACGATGCGTGGGTTCCGCGTCGTCGTCGAGCGCGTGATCCGTCGGCGCATCGATCGCCTCTACTTCGAGCGATTGGAGACGGCCGCGGTGGGCGAGCGATGATCTGGGTCCTCGTCCTGCTGCTCCTCCTCACCGCGCTGCTCACCGCCGCCGCGACGGCGCTGCGCTCGGCGAGCCGCCTCTGGCTGCGCGACTGGGTCGAGCAGCAGCTCACAGGGAAGGTGACCGCCGAGGCGTATCTCGAGCGGCTGCACGATCTCCTGGCGGCTTCCGTGAGCGCCGGCGCGCTCGTCGCGATCTGCGCAGGGATCGCAATCGGCACGCATCCGGACCCGGATCCGCTTGCGGTGATGCTCGCGATCGTGATCTTCGGGCTCGCCGTGCTCGTGCTCGGCCAACTCTTTCCGCGTGCGCTCGCTCGACGCTGGTCGTCGAAGCTCGTTCCCGTACTGCTTCCCACGCTGCGCGGGACCTCGACGTTACTCTCCCCGGTCCAGCGCATGGCGGCACGCGTGGCCTTCTCGAGCGGTCGCCCCAGGAGCAGCGAGCAGTCGCGCCGGGAAGGATTCGAGGAGCTCCTGCGCGAGGGCCAGCTCGAAGGGATCGGTGAACGCGAGGAGATCGACATCATCACCGGCGTCGTGCAGTTCGGAGAGCGGGTGCTGCGCGACGTCATGACGCCACGGACCTCGGTGTTCGCCGTCGACATCGCACTGTCGCCGCTCGAGATGGCCGCAGTAATCGCAAGCTCCGGCTACAGCCGCGTGCCGGTTTTCCGCGAGTCGCTCGACGAAATCGTCGGCGTCATCCATGTCTTCGATGTGTTCCGCGACGGAGGCGAGCGCATGGCGCCGCTTCGCCCGGTGCCGCACGCCCCGGCGACGAAGCGGGTGAGCGAGATGCTCTTCGAAATGTTGCGCGGCCAGTTCCACTTCGCGGTCGTCGTCGACGAGTTCGGCGGCACCGCAGGGATCGCGACGCTCGAGGATCTGCTCGAGGAGCTCGTCGGCGACATCCATGATGAGCACGATGAACCGGCGGCGGCCGACATCGGCCACTCGCATCATGCCATCGTGCTCGATGCATCCATCTCGGCCGGCGATGTCGCCTCGCGCTTCGATGTGTCGCTACCGGAATGGGTCGACGAGTCGCAGCCGGTTGCGGGACTCGTCGTGCGCGCGATCGGACGCATCCCCGTCGTCGGTGAGCGCTTCGAGCTCGGCGCGCTCGAGCTCACCGTCGTGCGCGCGACGCCGACACGCATTCAGCGGCTTCTCGCGCAGCGCGCCGATGCGGCGCCTGCGGTCGCACTCAAGGCGCCCCAGTGAGCGCGATGATGACTGCGTCGTTTCCCGGTCACACGAAGCTACTCGAGGACTTCGCGGCCCGGCGCCCGTCCGCGCTCGCGCGCGCGATCAGCATCGTAGAGAACCGGCGCGCCGGCGCGGCGCAACTTCTCGCGTCGTTGCATCCGCTGCTCGGCCGCGCGCGCCGGATCGGCATCACAGGTCCGCCAGGCGCGGGCAAGAGCACGCTCACCACGCGGCTCGCCGAGCACTATCGCAAGGCGGGGCTGACCGTCGGCATCATTGCCGTCGACCCGACATCGCCGTTCACCGGCGGCGCGCTACTCGGCGACCGCATTCGCATGGAATCCGTTGCGCTCGATAGCGGAATCTTCATCCGCTCGATGGCCACGCGCGGCGCGCTCGGCGGGCTTGCCGCATCCACGCGCGATGTGTGCGACGTCCTCGATGCGTACGGCTTCGACCGGCTGCTCGTGGAAACGGTGGGCGTTGGCCAGAGCGAGCTCGATGTCGCGCGTACTGCGGATACCAGCGTGCTGGTCATCGTCCCGGAGTCCGGCGACTCGATTCAGACGCTCAAAGCAGGATTGATGGAGGCAGCCGATCTGTTCGTCGTGAACAAGGCGGACAGGCCGGGCGCCGATCGCATGCGACACGAGATGAAGCTGATGCTCGGCCTTCGCATGGGGCAGCTCGCGCGCAATCTGCCGGCGCACCATGGCGTGGATCTCGCACACGTGAGCCGCAAGGCGCGCACGGAGCGCGATGAGGCAAGCGACGGCGTCGCGCCGCAGTGGGTACCGCCCGTGCTCGGAACCAGCGCCGAGCGCGGCGAGGGGATCGACGAGCTGACGATGTCGCTGGATGCGCACTTTGACTACCTTGAGAAGAGCGGGACGCTCCACTCGCGGCGTCGAGCCCGGCTTCGCGACAGAGTGGTGGAAGGAGTCGATCGCTCGCTGCACGATCGCATTTGGAACGACCGCACGCTGACGGCGAAGCTCGAAGCGCTGCTGCCGGATGTCGAAAACGGACGCACGACGCCGCTCGCGGCCTCCGAGGCGCTGGTGGCGCTGGTCGCAACACTTCTTTCGCATTCCCGCTCGATCAACACCGAGAGTGAGGTCGCATGACGACGGTCGATCCGCAGATCAACGTCTCATCCTCGCAGGAAGAGGAGCTCGCGCGGCTGCGCGCCGAGGTCGCCGACTGGCGCGCACGCTTCGCCGCGAGCAGGGTTCGCGATCTCGCCTTCGTGAACTCCGGCGGCGAGATCCCCGCGCTTTTCACGGAACTCGACACGGCGAACGAGACGGACACGTCGCTCCCGGGCGCCTTCCCGTATACGCGCGGTATCCACCCGACCGGCTATCGGGGACGGCTCTGGACGATGCGCCAGTTCGCGGGCTTCGGCAGCGCGCACGATACGAACGAGCGCTACAAGTTCCTGCTGTCGAAGGGACAAACCGGGCTCTCGGTTGCTTTCGACTTTCCCACACTGATGGGCTACGATTCCGATCATCCGCGCTCCGAAGGCGAGGTGGGGAAATGCGGCGTCGCGATCTCGAGCCTCGCCGACATGGAGACGTTGTTCGACGGCATCCCGCTCGACCAGGTCTCCACGTCAATGACCATCAACGGCCCCGCCATCATTCTCTACTGCTTTTACATCGCAGCCGCGGAGAAGAAGGGGATCGACGCGTCGAAGCTGCAGGGAACGATTCAGAACGACATCCTCAAGGAATACATGGCCCAGCATGCCTGGGTCTATCCGATCGAGCCCGCGCTGCGGCTCATCGTCGACGGCTTCGAGTGGAGCGCGAAGCACGCGCCCAAGTGGAACACGATTTCGATCTCCGGCTACCACATCCGCGAGGCGGGATCGACGGCCGCGCAGGAGCTGGCCTTCACGCTGGCAGACGGCTTCACCTACGTCGAGCGTGGCATCGCGCGCGGGCTGGCAGTCGACGACTTCGCGCCCCGCCTCTCCTTCTTCTGGGACATCCACAACGATTTCTTCGAGGAGATCGCGAAGCTCCGTGCCGCGCGCCGCATCTGGGCGCGCCACATGCGCGACCGCTTCGGCGCGAAGGACCCGCGCTCGTGGGCGATGCGCTTCCACTCGCAGACCGCGGGCGTCACGCTCACCGCCGCGCAGCCGATGAACAACGTCGTCCGCGTCGCATATCAGGCGATGGCCGCAGCTCTCGGCGGTACGCAGTCGCTGCACACCAACTCGATGGACGAGACGCTCGCGCTCCCCACCGAGCACTCGGTGCAGGTAGCGCTGCGTACGCAACAGGTCCTTGCCTTCGAGAGCGGCGTTGCGAACGTCATCGACCCGCTCGGCGGCTCGTACTACGTGGAGGCGCTCACCGACAAGCTGGAGGCGGAGGCCGAGTCGCTGTTCGAGGAGATCGATCGCGCCGGCGGAGTCGTGCAGGCGCTCGAGACCGGCTGGTTCCAGCGCCGCATCGCCGAAGCGGCAGCGCGGCAGCAATGGGAGATCGAGCAGCACCGCAGGATCATCGTCGGCGTCAACGACTTCATCGTCGAGGACGACGAGCTCACGATCCCGCTGCTCAAGATCGGTGACACCGAGCGCGAGCAGCGCACCCGACTCGCTGAGCTGCGCGCGACGCGCGACAGCGCGATGGTCGCGAGGCGCCTCGAGGAGCTCAAGGCTGCCGCGCGCACGACCGAGAATCTGGTTCCGCACATCCTCGACTGCGCTCGCGCGTACTGCACGCTGTACGAAATTCGTGCTGCGATGGAAGACGTCTTCGGTGCATACCGCGAACCGGTCTTCTTTTGACCGCGCGCAAGCCCAAGCCGAAGGAATGGTGGGAGTCGTACTTCGACGCGCAGTACCTGCTCGAGTACGAACCGATCTTTTCGCTCGCGCGCGATCGCGCCGACGTCGCACGACTGATCGAGATCCTCGGCCTTCCGTCCGGCGAACGTCTGCTCGACGTACCGTGCGGGCAGGGGCGCCACGCGCACTTGCTGGCCGAGGCGGGCTTCGATGTGACGGGGCTCGACTACTCGAAGCATCTGCTCGACATCGCCAGGAAGCGGGGCACCGGCGCGAGCCTTCGCTACGTCGAGGGCGACATGCGCACGCTTCCGGCGAAGTGGAGCGGCCGCTTCGCCGCGGTGCTCAATCTCTTCACGAGCTTCGGCTTCTTCATGGATCCCGCGGACGACGTGCGTGTCATACGCGAGTTCGCGCGCGTGTTGCAGCCGAATGGCGTGATGATCTGGCACGGCGGCAGCCGCGACGGTGTGATGGCGAGGTTTCTGGCGCGCGACTGGTGGAAAGCGGCGGACGGGACGATGGTCGCCCACGAGCGGACCTTCGATTCGCTCTCGGGGATCCTCACGATCCGTTCCCACTGGGCCGGGAAGCGCGCCAACGGGGAACGGGAGCACCGCATCCGCCTCTACACGGCCTCGCGGCTGGCCGAGATTTGCCGCACGGCGGGGCTGATCGTCGAGGAGGCCTTCGACGGGTGGTCCAGTGCACCGCTGTCGCGCCGCTCGTCCGAGATGGTGTTGGTCGCACGCAAGAGCGAGTTGGCGGGCTAATGCCCCCAACGATAACTTCCTGAGATGCGTCCGATCCGAGTTCTGATCGCCAAGCCCGGCCTCGATGGCCACGACCGTGGCGCGAAGGTCGTTGCGGCAGCGCTGCGCGATGCCGGCATGGAGGTCATCTACACCGGGCTGCACCAGACGCCCGAGATGATCGCGACAGCCGCCATCCAGGAGGATGTCGACGTCATCGGTCTCTCGATCCTCAGTGGTGCGCACATGACGCTCTTCCCGCGCGTGCTGGCGCTCGTGCACGAGCAGGGTCGAGACGACATCCTCATCACCGGCGGCGGCATCCTCCCCGCTGAGGACATCGAAGCGCTTCAGAAGCAGGGGATCGGCCGCCTCTTCGGGCCGGGCACCGCCACCACCGATCTCATCGCGTACATTCGCGAGTGGTTCGCCGAGCGCCAGAAGCAGGAAGCGTGATGGCGCGGCTTGGCCAACTTTCCGCCGAGCTTCGCGCGCTGGAAGCAAAGCTTCGCGAAGGCGGTGGCAGCGCGAAGACCGATCGCCAGCACGCCCAGGGGAAGCTCACCGCGCGCGAGCGCATCGAGCTCCTCCGCGATCCCGACTCGCGCTTCCTCGAGGTCGGCCTCCTCCTCGCCTACGACAAATACGACGGGCAGGCCCCCGCCGCCGGCGTCGTCACGGGACTCGCGATGGTGAACGGGCGCGAGATCGTCGTCGTCGCGAACGATGCGACGGTGAAGGCCGGGTCGTGGTGGCCCGAGACGATCCAGAAGATCCTGCGCGCACAGGAGATCGCGATGCGCTGCCGGATTCCGATCGTGTACCTCGTCGATTCGTCCGGAGTGAATCTGCCGTATCAGGGCGGCGTCTTCCCCGGACAATACGGCGCGAGCCGCATTTTCTACTATAACTCGATCATGCGGCGATATCTGCGCATCCCGCAGTTCTCCGCGGTGATGGGCCCGTGCATCGCAGGGGGAGCGTATCTGCCCGCACTCTCCGATGTGATTCTGATGGTGGAAGGCACGTCGTTCATGGGACTCGGAGGACCGAATCTCGTGAAGGGCGCCACGGGCCAGGTGATCGACTCCGAATCACTCGGCGGCGCGAGCACGCACACCGAGAAGTCCGGTGTCGCACACTACAAGGTCGCGGACGATCAGGCGTGCATCGCGAAGCTTCGCGAGCTCATCGACCGGCTGCCGTTGGTGCCCGCCGCACGTGCGCCCCGCGCGGGCGCGTCGCGATCATCGAGCGCGCTCGACGAGATCCTCCCGACGGACCATCGTATGTCGTACGACATGCACACGCTCCTCCGTGCAATCGTCGACGATGGCAAGCTCGATGAGATGCAGGGCGAGCTCGCGAAGGAGATGATCTGTGGCGACGCGACGATCGACGGCATCCCCGTCGGCATCATCGCCAATCAGCGCGGCCTCGTCAAAGGCCGTCCGGGCGAGCGCCCGCGCTTCGGCGGGATCATTTATGCCGAGAGCGCGGAGAAGGTCGCGTACTTCATCGATCGCTGCGACCGGCAGGGAATTCCTCTCATCTTCGTGCAGGACGTGTCGGGGTTCATGGTCGGCCCCGAGGCGGAGCACGAGGGGATCATTCGCGCGGGGGCGCGCTTCGTCGAGGCGATGGCAACGGCGATGGTGCCGAAGATCACGCTCACGGTGAATCACGCGTCGGGGGCGGGGTACTACGCGATGGCGGGGCAGGGCTTCGATCCCGACTTCGTCTTCTCGTGGCCGACGGGACGCATGGGAGTGATGGAGGGGGAGGCCGCCGTGCAGGCGGTGCACGGCCCATCGCTCGAGGCGAATCGCGGGAGGGAGCTTCCCGCCGATTTGCAGGAATCGGTGAACGAAATGCGCGCGGACTACGACGAGCAGCTCGATGCGCGCTTCGCTGGTGCGCGCGGCTTCATCGACGCCATCGTGTATCCAGAGGAGACACGCGAGGTGCTCGCCTTCGCGCTCCGCGCCGCGCTCCACAATCGCGGACCGCACCTGGGCGCCTTCACGCTCCCCGCGCAGCTCAGTGTGAACGCGTGAGCCGGATCGTCCGCATCGCCGCCGGGCAGGGATTCTGGGGCGACTGGCTCGAGGCGCCGCGCCGCCAGGTCGAGGGCGGTCCGATCGACTATCTGATGCTCGACTATCTGGCCGAGGTCACGATGTCGATTTTGCAGAAGCAGATGCAGCGCGATCCGCTCGCCGGCTACGCGCGCGATTTCATCACGCAGATGGAGAGCGTGCTACCGGCGGTGCTCGACGCGCGCGGCGTGCGCGTCGTCGCGAATGCGGGTGGCGTGAATCCGCGCGCGTGCGCGAACGCGCTCGTCGAGATGGCGCGCGGCGCGACGGGGCACGAGACGCTGCGCGTTGGTGTCGTCACGGGCGACGATCTCCTTCCGCGCATCGACGAGCTGATCGATGCCGGCCACGCGATGGCGCACATGGAGACGGGCGCGCCACTCGCGTCGGTGCGCGACCGCGTGCTCGCCGCCAACGCCTACGTCGGCGCACCCCCCATCATCGAGGCGCTCGGCAAAGGCGCCAACGTCGTCGTGACCGGGCGCTGCACGGATACGGCGCTGATCCTCGCGCCGCTCATGCACGAGTTCCGGTGGCCGACCAACGACTGGGATCGCCTCGCCTCCGGGATCGTCGCCGGACACATCGTCGAGTGCGGCGCGCAGTCGACCGGCGGCAATTGCGCGTACGACTGGAGCACGATCCCCGATCTCGAGAACATCGGCTTCCCGATCGTCGAGGTCGCAGAGGATGCCTCGTTCGTCGTCACCAAGCATCCGGGTACCGGCGGCCGCGTCGACGTGCATGGCGTTACGGAGCAGCTGGTGTACGAAATGGGCGATCCGAAGCAGTACTTCACGCCGGATGTGATCGCCGACTTCACGACGATCAGGATCGCGGAAGACGGGAAAGACCGCGTGCGCGTGTACGGCGTGCACGGCACTGCGCCCACGGACATGCTCAAGGTGTCGATCGCCTATCGCGATGGCTACAAGGCGGTAGGGACGCTCGTCTACGCGTGGCCCGACGCGCTCGCGAAGGCGAAGGAGGCCGACCGCATCGTCCGCGCACGTCTCGACAGGCTCGGGCTGACCTTCGATTTGATATACACCGAATTCGTGGGCGCGACGGCGACGCACGGTCCGCTCGCGACGATCCCCGACGAGCTTCCCGAAGTGCAGCTGCGCATCGGCGTGCGCGGCAACGACCGCAAGGCGATCGAGCGCTTCACGCGCGAGATCGCTCCGCTGGTGCTCACCGGCCCGCCTGGCGTCACCGGCTACGCGGGCGGGCGCCCGAAAGTCGAGGAGGTCGTCGCCTACTGGCCGGCGCTCATCGACAAGCGCGTGATCGCGCCTAGCGTGAGCATTCTCACCACATGAAGATTCGGCTGCTGGACATCGCTCACGCGCGCTCGGGCGACAAGGGCGACACTGCCAACGTCGGGGTGATCGCGCTCCGCGACGAGTGGTACCCGATCCTCGTGCGTTACGTGACGCGCGAACGCGTGGCCGAGCATTTCAGAGATGTGATCAAGGGGTCGGTCGAGCGCTTCGAGCTCCCGAATCTCTTCGCGCTCAACTTTCTTCTCCACGGCGCACTCGGCGGCGGCGGCACGGTCACACTGCGCACGGACGCGCAGGCGAAGGTGTACTCGTCGGCAACGCTGCGTCTCGTTATCGAGGTGCCGGACGCGGAAGCGCGCGCGTTGAAGCTTCCGGAGTACGCGGCGTGATGCGCATCCGCGTCGAGCGCGGCGGCGGGATCGGCCGCATCACGCTCGCGCGCCACGAAAAGAAGAACGCGCTCGACCTTGCGGCTGCGCGCGAGTTGCGCGAGGCGCTGCGCGCGTTCGCCGCGGACGCAGAGGTGCACGTGGTGCTTCTCACCGCCGACGGAGACGACTTCTGCGCGGGCGCAGATCTCGCCGCGCTCAACGCGCTGCTGGATGCCGACACGGCGACCCAGCTCGAGGACGCTGAGGCGTTGGGCGATGTCTTTCGCGTGATGCGCGAGATGCCGCAGGTTGTCGTCGCGGCGGTGCGCGGGCGCGCCCTCGCGGGTGGGGCCGGGCTCGCGACCGCGTGCGATCTCGTGCTCGCGCACGAGGGTGCGCGCTTCGGCTATCCCGAGGTGCGGGTCGGCTTCGTGCCGGCGATGGTCATGGTGATTCTGCGCCGGCTCGTCGGCGAGAAGCGCGCGTTCGAGCTCGTGGCGACAGGGAGACAGGTGGGCGCGAGTGAGGCGCGCGACCTCGGACTCGTGAGCCGAGTGATCCCCGCCGCGGAGTTCGACACGGCAATCGAACAGGTCGTGGCCGAGCTTGCCGACTCGGCAGGCACCGCACTGCGGAGCACCAAGCGACTCTTCTACGATCTCGATGGCATGTCGTTTGAAGAAGGAATCGCCTTGGCGGCGCGCGTCAACGTCGAAGCGCGCTCGACCGCAGAATTCAAGGAGGGGATCCGGAAGTTCGCCGTCCCACGAAAAGCGCCATGAGACCGATCGATCAGGCCAAGTTTGCCATCCTCGTGGTGGCGATTGCGATCTGGGCGTGGGGGGCAAAAACCCATGATCAGCGCTTCATGCTGACCGGGATCGGTCTAGTGATAGTCGCGTTCGCTTTAAGGCTTATTCCGCGCTCCCGGGACGGCGACGACCGCTAGAAGCTCACAAATAAGACATTTATAACCTTCGCTGCTGTATCTTTTTGAACATTTGTACGCAACCTTACGGATGTTCCCGCAGCGTCCGCACTCATACAGTCGTTTCCGCGGCGCGAGATGGAATTCCACGAGGGGGCAGTATGGCAGAAACCAAGCGCCGTCGGCGCGCGGTTCCGTCGGAAATTCGTCCAGCGGAGGGCGATCGGGACATCCTCGACCAGTATTTCGCAGAAGTAAGTCGCTTCCCACTTCTCACCGCCGATGGAGAGAAGGCTCTCGCGCGTCTTATTCGCGTGGGTGAGCACGAGGCGATGGAGGAGCTCGTCCGTCGCAATCTTCGCTTCGTCGTTTCCGTCGCCAAGAAGTATCAGAACCGCGGAATGCCGCTGATCGATCTGATCGGCGAGGGCAACGTCGGGCTGATGACCGCCGCACGAAAGTTCGATCCCGACCAGGGCGTCAAGTTCATCTCGTACGCCGTCTGGTGGATCCGCCAGGCCATCCTCGCGGCACTCGCCCGCCAGGGCCGCACGGTTCGCGTCCCGCTCAACCGCACGGCCGATCTCTCCCGCGTGATCAAGGCGATCGCGATGCTTCGCGAGAAGCTCACGCGCGAGCCCACGCCGCGCGAGATCGCGCACGTCACCGGCATCTCCACGGAGATCGTCGGCGCGCTCGCGACGCTCAATTCCGCCGACATTCGTCTCGACGCATCGATCGGGAAGGACTCCGATCGCGCGCTGATCGAGCGCTTTTCGGTTGAAGAAGGCACGAGCACAGAAGGACAGATCCTCGATCAGTTCAAGACGCACGAAGTCGAGCGAGCGCTCCTCACGCTTCCGCCTCGCGATGCGAAAATCCTCCGGCTGTATTTCGGCCTCGAGGAAGATCGCGAGCATACACTCGACGAGATCGGCAGGATGCTCGGCGTCACCCGCGAGCGCGTGCGGCAGTTGCGCGATCGCGCGCTCAAACGGCTGCGGCACGGCGCAGTCGGAGACGTACTCCGGGACCTCTCGGCCGCCTGATTTCGGCGTGGGATTCGGGGCAACAAGGCACTAGCTTTCGCATCAAGATGCCTTTGCGCCCCATCCCCGAGCTCCTTTCACCCGCCGGCTCGCTCGATGCCGCGCGGGCAGCCATCGCCAATGGGGCCGACGCCATCTACCTGGGCGCCGAACGCTTCAACGCGCGCGATGATGGCGCCCAGCTCACGCTCGAAGAGCTCGACCAGGCCTGCCGCCTCGCGCACTCGCGCGGTGCGCGCGTCTACCTCACACTCAACACGCTCATCAAGCCCGCCGAGCTGGCGGATGCCCTTGCCCTCCTCGGCGAGTGCATCGATCGCGGCATCGATGCGGTCATCGTGCAGGACATCGGGCTGGTGCGTCTCATTCGCCGCGTCTACCCGCAGCTCGAGATCCACGGCTCGACGCAGATGACTGTGCACGATAGCGCCGGCGCCGCGGTGCTCGCCCGGCTCGGCGTGCAGCGCGTCGTGCTCGCGCGCGAGAACACACTCAACGACATCCGCGCAATCCGCTCCGCCGTCCCTGGGCTCGCGCTCGAGTCCTTCGTGCACGGCGCGCTCTGCATTTCGTACTCCGGGCAGTGCTACATGTCCGGGATGATCTCCGAGCGCAGCGCGAACCGCGGCTCCTGTGCGCAGTCGTGCCGCAAGGATTACACGCTCACCAACACCGCCACCGGCGCGACGCTCGACACCGGCTTCCTCATCTCCGCGCGAGACCTCTCGGCGGAGATGCATCTCGAGGAGCTGGCCGAGGCAGGGATACGGACGATCAAGGTCGAGGGGAGAAAGAAGAAGCCGGAGTACGTCGCGACGGTCACGCACAGCTATCGCACCTTTCTCGATCAGGTGGCGAAGGGCGAGCACGTGCAGCCGCTCGAGCACACGGGCGATCTCGTCCAGATCTTCAGCCGTGGCTTCACGGGCGGGATGTATGGCGGCCGCGCGGGGCGTGACTACATCACGCGCGACCAGCCGGACAATCGCGGCGTGGAAATCGGCGTCGTCACCGGTTGGGCGCGGGGCGGCCTGTTCGTGGAGCTCACGACGCCGCTCGAAGTCGGCGACGGCATCGCGCTCGAGCCGCCGATCGGCGAGGCGGGAACGGTCACCGGCTTCACGATCTCCTCCGTGCGCACGCTCGGTACGGTTGGCACAGTCACCCGACAGGTGCTTGATGCGCGGATGCCGGTGCCCAACGGGTGGCGAGTCGTGCGCACGTCGCACGCGGCGCTGCTCGCGCGCGCGAGAGAGAGCTTCGCCGCCCTCGCCGCTCCGGCGCGTGGACGCAAGACTCGCGTGGACGTGCGCGCCTTCGGCTCCGCCGGCTCACCGCTCAAGCTCATCTTCTCGGCCGATGGCGAGCAGGTGGAGGTGCGCTCGGAGATCGAGCTCGCGCTTGCGAACAAGCGAGCGCTCGACCAGACGCAGCTCCGCGAGCAACTCGGCCGCATGGGCGAGACCCCGTTCGCGCTCGGCGGCGTGGACGATCGCGCGCTCACGGGCGGGTTGTTCATCCCTGTGAGCGAGATCAACGGGCTGCGACAGCGTGCGGTGGAACAGCTCATGGTGCGGCGCGACTGGGCGCAGCAGGCGGCGAGCGCCGAGCGCGCGGCGGCGATCGAGACGGCGGTGGCGGCGGATGACTCCGCGTCGGGAGCGGCCTCGCCCGAGGTATCGTTTTCTGCAAACGAGATCGCCCCGTTCATGCTCGAGGATGCGTCCCGCTTCGTGCTCGCGGCGGATGTCTGCCGACTCCAGGATGCCTACGCGGCGGCCGACGCCGGCGCCACGGAGATCGCCCTCGATCCATTTCTCCGCCATCCGCTGCCGCCGGTCACGCGCGTGGCGGAGCTCGCGCGCGCACTGGCCGAGCGCGGGATCGCCTTCCGACTGCGTACGCCGACAATCGTGCGTCCCGAAGAGCGCCGCTTGCTCGACAAGTGGCTCGCGCTCGGTACGCCGATCCTCACCGGACATCTCGGCCTCCTCGCGGAGCTCGTGGGCGAGGGGAGGGACGTCGTCGGCGACTACGCGCTCAACTGTTTCAACCAGCACACCGCGGACGAGCTCTTCGCGCTCGGCGCGTCGCGTCTCGTGCTGTCGGTGGAGCTCACCGGCGACGAGATCGCCAGCGTCACGGCGCCGCGGCACGGCGTTGGCTTCGACACGCTGGTGTATGGGCGCCCCGAGGGGATGACGATCGAGCATTGCGTGCTCTCGGCCGCCTTCGATCGCGAGCCGGCGACCTGTCGCGATCTCTGCGTGCGCGATCATCCGCTCGTGCAGATCACGGATCCCGCGGGCTACACATTCGCGGTCGCGACGGATTCGAACTGTCGGAATCGTCTGCTACACTCGCGCCCGATCGAAGGCTCGGAATTCTTGCCGCGGCTGTGGAATACTGGTATCCGCGCGTACCGGCTGTTGTTCAACGTGCCCGGCGATCCGGTGTCGACCATCACGGCGCGCTACCGCGAGGCGCTCGACGCGCTCGCCGATGGCCGCACGCCAAACGTCGCGGCGGTGCGGGAGCTCGTGGGATCGTCGTTCACGCGCGGGCACTTCGCGCGTGCCGTTTGACGATTCGCGGCGCGGCTGATCGATGACCGCGCGCCTCGCCTTGCACTGCACGCTTCGCCGATGACTGCCACGCACACGATCGACGACGCGCGCGAGGTTCTCCGCTCGCGCTTCGGATATCCGGCGTTCCGCCCCGGGCAGGAGCGCGCCGTGCAGGCGGTGCTCGAGCGGCGCGACACGCTCGTAATCCTGCCGACAGGCGGAGGGAAGTCTCTTTGCTTCCAGGTGCCCGCGCTCATGCTGCCCGGCCTCACGGTCGTGATCTCACCGCTCATCTCCCTGATGAAGGATCAGGTGGATGCGCTCACCGCGCGCAACCTGCCGGCGACGTTCATCAACTCGTCGCTCAGCAGCGCCGAGGTGCAGAACAGGATGGCGCGCGCGGAGCGGGGCGAGGTGAAGCTGCTCTACGTCGCGCCGGAGCGCTTCGATTTCGGCGGGACGGCAGAGCGGCTGCGCGCAATCGGCGTTTCGCTCCTCGCGGTGGACGAGGCGCATTGCATCAGCGAGTGGGGGCACGACTTTCGTCCGAGCTACCTCCGCATTCGCTCGGTGCGCGAGCGGCTCGGCACACCGCCCACGATCGCCCTCACGGCGACTGCGACGGGCGACGTCCGCACGGACATCATCCGCCAGCTCCAGCTCGACCATCCCGAGACGATCGTCACGGGATTCGATCGCAAGAATCTCTCGTACTCGGTCGTGCGCACGCGCACGGAAGCGGACAAGGACGCGGCGCTCATCGATGCGCTCAAGGCCCAGCCGGGGCTCGCCGTCGTCTACGCATCGACGCGCAAGGCGGTGGAGCGCATCACACAGGTGCTCGAGCGCGCACGTATCCCGGCGGTGGGCTACCACGCGGGGCTCGACGACGAGCATCGCCGCGACGTGCAGGACGCCTTCATGCGCGACAATGTGCGCGCGATCGTCGCGACGAACGCGTTCGGCATGGGAATCGACAAGCCCAACGTCCGTCTCGTCATCCACCACGCGATGCCGGGCACACTCGAGGCGTACTACCAGGAAGCGGGACGCGCGGGACGCGACGGGCTGCCGTCCATGTGCGTGCTGTTGCACGCCTTTTCGGATCGCTTCACGCACGAGTTCTTCATCAAGACCGCGCACCCGGATAAGACGCTGGTGGAGCGGGTCTACAATGAGGTCGTGCGCGCGGCCGACGGAAATGGTCTCGCGAAGCTGACCGCCGCTGACATCTCGTCCGCAACGCGCGGTCAGCTCAAGGAGCGAGAGGTGGAGTCCGCGCTTCGCATCCTCGTGCAGTCGGGATCCGTGGGCAACGAGCTCGCGAGCGCGACACAGCTCTTCGTGCGGCTGCTCGCAACGCCGCTGCGCATCAAGTCCGAGCTCGGCGAGGGGTTCGAGGCCGAGCGTGATCTGTTACGCGCGATCTGGCGAGTGGGTGGAGCGAGCTGCTACGATGGGATCACCGTCGACCCGAACGGTTTCGCGCCGGGGCTCGGCGGCCCGGCCGGGATCGCTGCGCTGCTCGATTCGCTGCAGGACCGGCAGTTCGTCGTGTGGGAGCGCAGCGGTGGCGGTCTTCGCGTTCCCGACGTACGCCGTCCATTCTCCGCGCTCCGCATCAGCTGGGAGCAGCTCGACCGCAGGCGTGCGGGCGACATGGGAAAGCTGGACGCAATGCAGAAGTATTCCTACACCACCGGGTGCCGTCGGGGCTTTCTGCTGCGGTACTTCGGTGATCCTGCTGCGAGCAATTCGTGCACCGGGTGCGACATTTGCCTCGGTACGCACGTGCAGGAGGCGCCGGCGAAGCGCGAGGCGCCGCGCAGGCGTCGCGGGGTCGCGGGCGGGGCATCTGCAGGATCCTCGCGGTCGTCGCGCCGTGAAAGCGTTGTGGATAGTTCGTCGGATATCGAACTATCCGCAGCACAGCCGGCGCTCGTCGCCGCGCTGCGCGAGCTTCGCACCACGCTCGCGCGAGCGGCGAAGGTGCCGGCGTACGTGATCTTCCCCGACCGAACGCTGGTCGAAATGGCGGTACGACGTCCGGTATCGCTCGACGCGCTCAGTGGCGTGCGCGGTGTCGGACCCACGAAGCTCGAGCGCTACGGCACCCAGATTCTCGCCGTAATCCGCGAATCAGACGATACGGAGGCGGCATGACACCAAGTAACCTTCCCTACTTCACGAAAGAGCACGAGACGATGCGCGCGAAGGTGCGCGAGTTCGCTCGCGCGGTGGTGGCGCCCGTCGCGCGGAAGCACGACGCGGAGGCGACCTTCCCATGGCCGACGGTCAAGCAGATGGCCGATCTCGGACTGCTCGGCATTCCGTGGCCCAAGTCGGTCGGCGGCGATGGGCGCGACTTGATGTCGTTCATCATCGCGATCCACGAGCTCGGGAAGGTCGACGCCTCGCACTCGATCACCATCTCCGCGCACACGACACTCGGTACGTCGCCGATCATTAACTTCGGCACCGATGCGCAGCGCGAGCGCTTCGTGCCGCCGCTCGCATCGGGGCGCGTTCTCGGCGGCTTCGGCCTCACGGAGGAAGGTGCGGGGAGCGATGCGGGCGGCACGCGCACAACGGCAGTGAAGAAGGGAAGCCACTATCTCCTCAACGGGTCGAAGCGCTTCATCACGCACGCGGGGGTCGGCGAGGTCTTCGTCGTCACCGCGGTCACCGACCCGTCGGCCGGCAGCAAGGGGATTTCCTCGTTCATCCTCACGAAGGAGACGGCCGATCTTTCCGCGGCCGCGGCATTCGGGATCGGGCACGACGCATCGCTCGAACCGCTGAAGGGATTTCGCGCCGGCAAGAAGGAGGACAAGCTTGGCTGGCGCGCGTCCGACACTCGCGAGCTCCTCTTCCAGGATGTGGAAGTGCCGGTCGAGAATCTGCTCGGCGGTGAAGGACTCGGCTTCACGAATTTCATGCGCACGCTGGACTCCGGACGTATCGGCATCGCCGCCCTCTCGCTGGGGATCGCGGAGGGGGCGTTCGAGCAGGCGAGAGCGTTCGCGTGCTCGCGCCGGCAGTTCGGGCAGGCGATCAGCACGTTCCAAGGGGTGCAGTTCCAGCTCTCCGACATGGCCACCGAGATCACGGCCGGCTACCACCTTGTGTATCACGCCGCGTGGCTGTCACAGAACCAGCAGCCGTTCGCGAAGGAGGCCGCGATGGCGAAGCTTTTTTGCTCCGAGCTCGCGATGCGCGCGACGACGGCCGCGGTACAGATCCACGGTGCCCGGGGCTACACCACCGACTATCCGGTAGAGCGCATGATGCGCGACGCGAAGATCTGTGAGATCGGAGAAGGAACATCGGAGATTCAGCGCATCGTGATCGCGCGGCATCTGCTCGCGGGAGTAGCAGGATAGTCCCGTCCGGCTGGCCACTGGAGGACTCGCGCACCGCACGCTAACTTTTGGCCACAACGATGCTTCTGCGCTTGTGCTTGCCGTGCGACTCGCGGCTGCACGAGCGTCTGCAGTGTTGGCCGGCGGAGCGGTAGTGCTCGCCGTGTCACGCTCACCGAAACACGATGCCATTGTCAGATCGCCCGCGCTTCCGATTTCTTCGCAACGTCATGCCGACGGTGCGCGCCCTCGTGGCGCGTCACGGCCGGCACGTGTCGTTCGCGGCGGGAGCAGCGTGGATGATCGTGCTGGGTGCGGGAGTCTCCCCGGGAGGAGCCCCATCGCCGGCCGACATGGCGCCACTGCCTCGGGTGCTGTCCTTCCACATTTCTCCAAACGTCAGTGTTGCCGCCGCGGAGTCGCCGCCCGGCATGCGTGACGTCCAAGTGAATGAAGCGAGATATTTTGATCAACGCGGCTCAACGGGAGACGCGCGTAGCAATTCTGGAGGATGATCAGCTCGTCGAGTTGATGATCGACCGCCCCGACAATCGACGCATGGTCGGGGATATCTATCTGGGAAAAGTCGAAGCCGTGCTGCCGGGCATTCAGGCTGCGTTCGTCCAGATCGGCACCGAGAAGAGCGCGTTCCTGCACGCCTCGGATCTCGTGTTCGACGAAGGTGAGGACGACGAGGATGAAGACGAGGAGTCCGACGATGACGACGAGGAGCCGGATGCCTCGCCGCGAGGACGCCGCGCGAAAGCGCCGCCAATCCAGGACGTGCTCAAGCGAGGGCAGGACATCATCGTCCAGGTCTCCAAGGAGCCGATCTCGACGAAGGGCCCCCGCGTCACCGCGCAGGTTTCGCTGGCGGGACGCTTCGTCGTCTTCATGCCCTTCGCCTCGCGCGTCGGCGTCAGCCGCAAGATCGGTGAGCGCGAAGAGCGACGCCGGCTGCGAGACCAGGTGCAGGCGGTGCTCCCCGCGAACTCCGGCGGCGTCATCGTGCGCACCGTGGGCGAGGACGTCACGCAGGAGACATTCAAGCACGAGATCACGACGCTCATTCAGCAGTGGAAGAAGATCAAGCGGAAGTCGCACTTTCAGCATGCGCCCGCGCTCGTACATCGCGAGACGAGTCTCACGCGCGGCCTCATCCGCGATCTCTTCAGCACGAAGATCGACGGGCTCCAGGTGGACTCGAAGCAGGTCTATAACGAGATCGTCGAATATCTGAAGGGGATCGCGCCCGAGCTCACGGATCGCGTGACGCTGTACGAGGACACGATTCCGATCTTCGACAAGGCCGGCATCGAGCCCGAGATTCGCGACCTCTTCAAGCGCCGCTGCGATTTGCCGAGCGGTGGCTACCTGATCATCGAGCAGACTGAGGCGCTCGTCTCGGTCGACGTGAACTCGGGGCGCTACACGGGGAAGAAGGATCCCGAGAAGACGATCTTCAAGACGAACACCGAGGCGGCGCGGGAGCTCGCGCGCCAGCTTCGCCTGCGCGACATCGGCGGGATCATCGTCTGCGACTTCATCGACATGGAGACGAAGGCGAATCGCGACAAGGTGCTGCAGGAGCTCAGAACGAATCTCTCGCGCGACCGCGCGCGCACCAAGGCGTACGCCGTGAGCGAGCTCGGACTGATCGAGATGACGCGGCAGCGCGTGCGCGCGAGCCACTATCAGAACATGACGGAGTTCTGCACGGTGTGCGCGGGAACGGGGCGCGTCTTCACTCCGGAAAGCACGATGCGGCGCTTCGAGCGCTCGATTCGGCGCATGGCGTCCGAAGGGAAGAAGGACAGCCTGATCGTGAAGGTGCACCCCGAGGTTGCGCTGTACGTGCTCGAGCACGAGCACGACATGATCCACAAGCTCGAGAAGTCGGTCGGCTTCTCGCTCGACGTGCGTGACGATCCGCTGCTCAAGCCGGACGAGTTCAAGCTCGTGGTGAAGGGAGCGGAGCGCGACGTAACGCAGCAATACGCGATGGCCTGATGCCTTCGCCTCGCGCGATGTAGCTAGTCTGTGGGCGACGGAAAGCACGCGCTGCCACCCTCGCCGGAGCTGGAATGCCGATACAGAGCTATCGCGATCTCATCGTCTGGCAGCGGGCGATGGATCTGCTCACGGAGTGCTATCGCGTGGCGCGCCTGCTCCCGCCGAGCGAGACGTACGCGCTGGGCGCGCACCTCGAGCGCGCGGCGGTGGCGGTCGCGACGCACATCGCGGGCGGACACGCGCGCGAGCGCGGCGACTTCCTCGACTCGCTGACCATCGCCACCGCATCGCTGCGCGAGGTCGAAACGCTACTGCTCGCTGCGACGCGCATGTGCCTCCTCTCTGCCGATCAGATCCGGACGGCGATGCAGGTCGGTGACGAGGTGGGTCGAATGCTCACGGCGCTCCGGCGGAGCCTCGGTGCGCCACATTTGCAGCCGGGCGCTTCGGGTGCCGCGGGTGCAACGGCGAGCGTCGCGGCTACACCCTAGCGGCGCACGGGCAGCTCGATGTAGCTCTGCGTCGACCACCTGATCGAGAGGGGTGCGCCGGCGTCCGCGTTCGTCTCATCGCTCACATCCTTCCCCGTGCCGTAGTTCAGCTGAACGTTCGTCTGCTTCAGCACGGTGAATTGCGCGATGACGCGGCTCCCTTTCGCCAGAAGCTTGCTCGCGAGCCGTCCACTCGTGAAGTCGAGCTGTTGCGGCGCGCCGGGCTGGAGCAGCTCGCGATGCGTCCTGTCCGTCGCGTAGCTCGCGCGCACCATGTAGTACGCGAGCGCGATGTACTTCTTCTCGGGAGTGAGCTCGTAGAGATTGATGGAAATGTCGAAGTCGCGCTTGTTGGTGATGAAGTCGAGGTGCCCGGAGAACAACCCGCTCACCTCCGTCGCGGCTGCGAGCGGCTCGCTCACGAAGCTGACGCTGTTCAGCTGATCCAGATCGGTGTCGACGGTCGAACCGCCGACGAAGACGTGGTCGATGTCCGTGCGGTCGGCGAGATCGACACGCTGCTCGACGAACGTGTCCGCGAGCGCGGGGGCATCGGTGAGCGCGTAGAGACTCTCCGCACGCGCGGCGCCGAGGTAGTAGCGCGCCGAGTCGGGGCTCATGGCCGCGAGCGATGGCGCGTGTCGCCAGAGATTGGCGCCCATCACTTCGTAGTTGATGCGATCCTTCAGGAGCGCAGGCTTCGCTCTTCCCTTGAGCGTGTAGTCGAACCACTGGTAGCGAAGCTCTCCGAGGTCGATGTGCGCCACGGAGTCGAGCGTGTAGCCATCGAGGACGTCGATCTCGTCGCCGAGCGAGGTGGTGGTGCCGCGCTGACCGCGGATGTGATCGTAGGGTCCGATCACCAGATAGTGATTCGCGCTCGGGTTGTACTCGTACTGCTGCGCGACGTAGTAAAGCGCGCCAACTTCGCCGCCGTCGTAGTAGCCCGTGGTGGTCAGCACCGGGATGTCGATCCTCGCGAACTCTTCCCGGTACGGGATCATGGATTGCCAGAACTCGTCGTACGACGGATGCTCGAGCCACTTGTCGAAGAATGGATTCGGCGTCCCATCGATCTTGTCGAGGTCGCGGTACGCGCGGCCGCTCACGTACCAGTCGCGAAACAGCTTTTGCCACCGCTCCCGGTTGGTCAGCAGCGAGTCGTACATCTCGTGGCCGCCGGCGGCGTAGAGCGGCCAGTAGTAGACGAAGCTCTGGAAGACGTTTCCCTCCATCGGCACGTCGATTCCCGGCGCGGCGGTGACGGATGGCATGAGCGCCTTGAGCGCGGCGGGCATGTGCTTGGCCGCGGCCCACTGGGTGAAGCCATCGTAGCTCCCGGCGAACATGCCGACTTGCCCGTCGCTCCATGGCTGCGCGGCAATCCAGTCGATGAGCGCTGCGGCGTCTGCGCCGTCGTGCTCGTAGGGCACCGGCGCGTCGGGGCTGCACCCCTTGCCGCGCGTCATCCCCTCGACACCGACGTAGCCGTTCGACGCGGAGCGGCGCGCCTCGTTGAGCATCGGAGTCGAGTCCGCGTAGATCGTAAACTCGAGGAGGGTGGGGCGCTGCACAGGTGCGCGGCGCGGGCGCACGATGAGTGCGCAGATCTTCGCGCCTTCGGGGGTAGTGACGAGCACGTCGCGCTCGATCACGTACCGTCGCGCATCCTCGGCGCGCACGAGCGCGCTCGCGAATGGGCCGATGGCGCGATAGACATCGAGCTGCTGATAGGAGCGAAGGAGCCGCAACGCATCCACAAGCGGGATCGAGGACTTCCCCTGCTGCGCGGCCATGGCGCGGCGCAGCGGGAATTCGAAATCGGCGCTCGTCACGACGTTGAACTCGCGCATCACCATGGCGGAGATGCGGTTGTCGAGCGTGCCGATTTTCGCGCGGAAGGCTTGCGGGAGCGTCGCTGCGAACGCGCGCTTTCCCGAGGCCGCGCGCGCCATCGCCGCGACGTAGATCTCGTACTGCACGTTCGTCGCGCGATCCTGCGCCGTGGTGTGCGAGCCGCGCGCGACGCGGAGCGCATGGAGTGCCGCGAGCGAGGCGGCCGCGGCGCGGTAGCGGCCGGCAACCATCTGGAGTCGGAAGCGGGTGTCGAGATACGTGCGACGGTCGCGCTCCTCGTACTGCCCGAGCAGCTGCGAGGCCAGCCTCGGCATCGACGCGGCGAGTGCGGCAGAGTCGGCGAGGTCGGACGCAGCGAGTGTGAAGTCCTGCGCGTGCAGCTGGATGGCGCCGGCGAAGAGCAGAGCGGCGAGGACCAGCGTAAGTCTTGGCATCTGTTCGGATTACGAGTGGGAGTACCCGGGCATTGCCCTCTGACGTCTCGTACGCGCGCGGGAAGAGTGTGGTTTCCAGAGTTTGGTTGACACCCGACCCCGCGCCCCTTAAGTTGTTCAGTCTGTACCAGTTACCCTGACCTTAGCGCACCGCCACGATATGTCTTACGCCATCATTCGCACCGCCGGCTTTCAGTTCCGTGCCGAGCCGGGCAAGACGCTTCGCATTCCATCGCTCGACGCCGACGTTGGCTCGACGGTGACGTTCGAGGAAGTGTTGCTCGGGTCCGACGGCACCAACGTGCACGCCGGCATTCCGCTCCTCTCCGGCGCGAAGGTCACCGCCGAAGTCGTGCGTCATGGCAAGGGCGACAAGATCGTCGTCTTCAAGATGAAGCGTCGCAAGAACTACGCGAAGAAGCAGGGGCATCGCCAGGGCTTCACGGAAGTGAAGATCAACGACATAACGCTCGGCTGAGGTCTTTTTCTCATGGCTCACAAGAAAGGCGCTGGCTCGACCAGCAACGGCCGCGACAGCAATCCGCAGTACCGCGGCGTCAAGAAGTTCGGTGGGGAGCAGGTTCGCGCCGGCCACATCATCATCCGTCAGTGCGGCACCCAGTTCCACCCGGGGCGCAACGTCGGACTCGGCTCCGACTACACCATCTACTCGCTCATCGAGGGCGTGGTGAAGTTCGAGCACAAGAGCAAGGCGCGGTATAAGGTGAGCGTCTATCCGGCTGCGGAGCGAGCGCCCGCCGCGTAGTACGCACGATCGTCACGAAGATCACTCGAGCCCCGCACCGGTTTCCGGCGCGGGGCTTTTTGTGTGCTCGTCGATCCGACGAGATACGACTTTACGCTCGCGCGTTGCGGAACGGATGCGTCGGGGGCATCGTGAACGATCTCTGACAGGCGCACCAATTGGCGAACGCGTCGTCCGGCGTGGACCCATACGATGAGCTGGACGCCGCAGTCATCCACGAGCGACAGGGCGAAACGGACGACGCACTGACGCACTACCGCGCGGCGGAGGCGCTCGCCGGGACGGATGCGTGGCTGATGAGCGAGGTGCTGCGGCGACAGGCGTACCTGCTCCACGCGCGGTCGGAGTGGGAGGAGAGCCTCGCGCTGGCGACACGCGCGGCGACGACTGCGGCCGATGCGCTGCTCAATGATCAACACGCGGAAGCGCTGATCGCGGTCGCCTGGGTGCATGTCGCGCGCGGCACGTACGAGCAGGCAATCCCCGAGCTCGAGAATGTCCCGACGCTCACACAGGATCATCGCATCACCGGACTCGCACTCCACAACCTTGGCGCCATCGCCGCGGAGCGCGGAAACTGGGAGCTCGCGCGGTCGCACTTCATGGAATCGGTGAAGCGCTTTCAGGCGGCGGGCTATCAGCGCGGCGTCGCCTTCGCACACAACAACTATGGCCGGGCGGCGCTGGACCACGGTAACTTCGTGCTCGCCGCGGATCTGCTGCAGCAGGCGGTGTCGAGCGCGAAGAAGGCGTCGGACCCTGCTCTTCTCGCGCTCGCGACGATGAACGTCGCGGAAGCGCTGGCGGGCACCGGAGAGATGGCGCGTGCAGAGGCAATGGCGAGGGAGGCGCTCGAGCATTTCGCGAGCGCCGGCAATGGCTGGCGCCGGGTGGAATGCGAACGGCTGCTCGGCGATCTCGCGATGCAGAACGCAAACGAGACAGCGGCGCGAAGCTGGTGGGGGAGTGCTCTCGAGACTGCGCGCGCGATCGGCGCGCAGCTCGAGGTCGTCAAACTGGAAGCGCGACTGAGCGTACGCGAGGGATAGAAGTCCGCGCGTGCGCCCAAGTCTTAGTTTGCCAGCGCGTATCCCGAGAGGTGTCCCGTCTGCAGCGTGAACGCCTGCGCGCTCGCATCGTTCGCGCCGGGCATCTGCTCCAGCTCACCGTTGGTGTCCTCGTCCACGTACCACGCCGTCGGATTCGTCGGTACGTTGGTGCAGCGCGAATAGTCGAGCGTGATCGTCACCGGCTTCTCGAAGGTGAAGTGCTGCTCACCGCGCGCGCGGATTCTGACCTTCAGTACCTTCGCCTGGGGCACTTTCATCACGAACGTCGTCGTGTCGAGCAGCGCGCCCTTCGGCACGACCATCACGAAACCGCCCAGCGCGATCCTCCCACCTTCCGGTCCGATGAGCGCCGTTGCCTTGGCATCGTCGTCGCCACCGGGGCAGGAGAGCAGATCGTGGCGCACTCCCACACGTGAGAGCGAGAACGACTGAACCGGAGCGGCGGATGTCGGCGCGTCGGCGGAGCAGTTCGCCATCGAGAGCGCGAGGACGCCGCAGAGGAGCGACGAAACGGAGCGATTCAGAGTGTTCACAGAGCCTCGGGAGTAGTAGAATGCAGTCGGATTGTCTGCGTATTCACCCACCACACGATGCGCTGTACGATTAAGCAACAGTTAATCAGAAACGCCGCGACATACGGTCAAAGTGCCATTAGAGCACTCTCACCAACCGACGCAAAACGGCCGGCGCCTATCCATCGCGCCGGCCGTTTTACCTTGAATTCAAAATACGTCTCAGGGCGTGCTGTACTTCGGTGGAAGCGTCCTGTACCGCTTCGCCAACAGATCCTGGCGCGACGGAGCATCCAGCTTCTTCCCGCGAATGAAGACAGCTTCCGCGCGCGTCGCGAACTCGAACGGGTCGCCACTCCATATTACGACGTTCGCTTCGGTCCCCGCTTTCAGTGAACCGATGGAACCCGACACACCATAGATCTCGGCGGGCGCGAGCGTGATCGCGCGTAGTGCGTCGTCCCAGCTCATGCCGTATGCTACCGCGTTGCCGGCCTCGTAACGGACGTTGCGGACGTTGAACATGTCCTCATCTCCGCCGCCCGCGTTCCCGATGATGCCGACCTGCACTCCGGCCTTGCGCAGCATCGCCGCGTTCTCCTGGCGATTGCCCAGCGTGTTGAAGCTCCCCGGGATGTTGTTCATCGCGCCCGCGAGCACCGGCACCTTCGCCGCCGCAAGTTTATCGGCCACCATCCACGCCTCGGCGCCACCCGACACCACGACCTTGATGTGGTAGTCCTTCGCGAGCGCCAGCACGGCTTCGATCTCGTTCGCGCGGTCCGCGTAAACGGTCAACGGCTCACGCCCTTCGACAACGGGGATCATCGCCTCCAGGTCGCGACGCGTCGCCACGAATGTACGCGTCTGCGCGCGCTCGAAGTCCGACTTGCGCCGCATGTACGACTTCGTGTCATCGAGCAGGTCGCGCAACTGGCCAATCAGCTCGCCCGCCGCTCCGACCTTCGCGTTGTCGTCATCCACGATCTGCGCGACCATCGTCGCCGGCGCCTTCACAAGGACGTCCGCGAGCGAGAGCGCGCCGTCCATATCAACGAGCGCGGCCTGGCCCGAGACGAGGCCGCCGGATGGATTCACCATCAGCGTCGTCACGCCCCCTTCACGTGCGGGCGCGATCATCACGGACTGCGGATTGAAGCCGAGCCACACTTCGAAGCCAGCGGCGATGCCGTCATGTCCCTTCGCGCTGGTCTCGCGCGGGCCGCCGCTGAAGCCGACGTCGCCGAGTCCGAGGCTCGTGCTCGAGTTCACGAGACCGGGCGTCACCCACTTGCCCGTCGCGTCGATCTTCTCGGCGTCGCCCGGGATTGCGATGTCCTTGCCAACCGCCACGATCTTCCCATTTCGAATGAGCACCGTGCCGCCTTCGATCGGCGGGCCGCTCACCGGATAAACCTTGCCGCCCGTGATGGCGATCGTCTGCGCGCTCACCGAGCCCGCGATCGCGAACGCCGCGATGAGTCCGAGCGCGAGCGCGCTGCGATTCATTGTCTGTTTCACTTTGCACCTCCAACCTGCGGAACGAAGCCAAGATCGAAGTCGGTCCGCCACTGCTCGGATGGATCGTCGCGATCGTAACGCATTGCGCCGTCGATCCACACCTTCTCGGCGCGCGTATAGACGCTGAACGGATCGCCGGACCAGAGTACGACGTCCGCATCCTTCCCCGGTTCGAGCGAGCCGATCTTCGAATCGAGATCGAGCGCCCACGCCGGATTGATCGTCAGCCATTTGATCGCCTGGTCCTCGGAGATGTCTATTCCGAGCTCCTTGCCCGCTTCGATTCCCTTCGCGGCCTCCTGATTCAGTCGCTGCGAGCCGGACGGATCATCGGAGTGCACGATCGTCTTCGCGCCCGCCTGATTCACCAGCGCCATGTTGCCGCGAATGCCGTCGAGCGCCTCCATCTTGAACCCGCCCCAGTCGGCCCAGATCGCGGCGCCGATCCCTTCCTTCGCGAGCAGGTCGGCGATCTTGTACGCTTCCACCCCGTGATGGAACGCGCGGATCTTGTAGCCGAATTCGTGTGCGATGTCGATCATCTGCGCCATCTCATCGGCGCGATAGCAGTGGTTTTGCACGAGAATGTGGCCGCGCAGCACCTCGGCGAGCGTCTCGAGATTCAGATCGCGCGCCGGCGGATCACCCTTCTTGTCGGCGTTCCACTTGTCCCACTTGCGACGGTACTGCTCGGCCTCGATCCACGCCGTTCTATAGCCAGCGACGTTGCCCATGCGGGTTTGCGGGCCGCCCTTGTTGCCGTACACGCGCTTCGGATTCTCGCCGCACGCCATCTTGAGCCCGTACTTCGCGCCCGGGAACTTCATCCCCTGAACAGTGCGCGACGGCACCACCTTGAGCACGACACTCCGGCCGCCGAAGAGATTCGCAGAGCCCGGAAGCACCTGCAGCGTGGTGACGCCCCCCGCGAGGTTGCGCGGAAACTGCGGATCCTGTGGCCACACCGAATGCTCGGCCCACACGTATGCGGTGACGGGGCGCGTCGCCTCGTTGCCATCGCTGTTCGCTTCCACGCCTGGTGCGGAGTAGACGCCCAGGTGCGAGTGAATGTCGATGATGCCGGGGGTGACGAACTTCCCCTTGCCATCGATGACGACCGCGTCGGCGGGCGCATTCACGGTCGCGCCGACCGACTGGATCTTCCCATCCTCGAGGAGGATTGCGCCGTTGGTGATGCGCGGGCCCGCTGCCGTGAGGATCGTGACGTTCCGGATGACCGTCGTCTTCGAGGGGAACGGCTTATAGGTGCTGGGGAACGGATCTGCGAATGGCTCCGACAGTGCGCCGCGCCCCGCCGTGGTCGTAGAATCCTTCGAGTCCTTCGATTTGGCGCTGTCTCCGGCTGATGCCACCTTGGGCGAGGGAGCCTGGCTCCCTGTCGCGGGTGAGCACGCGAGCACGAAGAAAGCCGCCGCGAATACGACATTGCGCATTGCCGGGCGTGCCTCCGCTGAGCGTGATGAACGAGAATCAGGTGGAACGTAGGCGCAGCACCAGAGCGACGCCAGCCGCAAATACGCAGCGAACGGTCAGAGCGCTGCGCGCAGAACGGGGATGAAGTCGGTGCAGAGCGCGTCGACGCCGAGTGCGGCGAGGGCAACCGCCTGCTCGGCCTTGTTGACGGTCCAGGGGATGACGCGGCCCCCGGCTTGGTGAACCCGGCGCACCAGCGGCTCATCCACGTGCTCGCGACTGGGCCACACGTCGAGCGCGTCGGCGGCGCGCATCACGGACACGGGATCAGTGACCAGGCGGTCGAAGAGAATTCCGCCGCGAATCTCGGGCGCGAGGGCGCGGGCGCGCGCCACCTGCGCGTGATCGAAGGAGTGGACGGCGCAGCGCTCGGGCGCGACCGAGGCGCGGATCACGGCCACAACCTCGTGCTCGATCGCCGCGCCTTTGAGCTCGACGTAGATATCCGCGCGTCCCTTGATCACCGCGAGTGCCTCCTCCAGCGTCGAGATGAGCGCGAGCCCGCGCACGGAGAATCCCTGGAGCTCGTCGAAGGTGAGCGCATCGATGCGCTTGCCCGCGAGCTTCCCGGACGGCGGCGTGGCGCGCGGGATCTCATCGTGGTGCACGACGACGATGCGATCGCTCGTGCAGTGCACGTCGAGCTCGATCCCGTCCGCTCCGAGCTCGAGCGCACGGAGGAAGGAGGGCAGGGTGTTTTCGGGACGCTCGCGCGGCGCACCACGGTGGCCGATGAGCATCGGTTTGGCGCGAGCGGTCATTCCGCGACGCGCTCGACGACCATGGCGATCCCCTGGCCCACGCCGATGCACATCGTCGCCAGGCCGTAATGCGCCCTGCGGCGCCGCATTTCGTGCACGAGCGTCGTCAGAATGCGCGCGCCCGAGGCGCCAAGCGGATGCCCGAGGGCAATCGCGCCGCCGTTCACGTTCACGCGCGCCGGGTCCGCGCCGAGCTCCCGCATGCACGCGATCGCCTGCGACGCGAACGCCTCGTTGAGCTCGATGAGGTCCATGTCGCCCATCGTCAGCCCCGCGCGCGCGAGGGCGAGGCGCGAGGCCGGTATCGGACCGAGACCCATCACCTCCGGCGAGACGCCGGCGACGGCGCTCGCGACGATGCGTGCGAGGGGCCGCACGCCCGCGGATTCTGCCGCGGCGCGTGACATGAGGAGCACCGCGCTCGCGCCATCGTTGATCCCGCTCGCGTTTCCGGCGGTGACCGTGCCGTCGCTCACGAAGGCTGGCTTCATCGCACGGAGCTTCTCGATGGTGGAATCCGGGCGCGGATGCTCGTCGCGATCGACGATCGTCTCGCCCTTCGCGCCCGGTACCTTCACCGGCACCAATTCGTCGTCGAAGCGCCTTGCGGCCACCGCGGCCGCTGTTCGGCGCTGGCTCTCGGCCGCGAACGCGTCCTGATCCTCACGGGAGATGCCGCATCGACTGGCCACGACCTCCGCGGTCTCTCCCATGGAGATGAGCCACTCGGCCGGGAGCGCCGGATTCGGGAAGCGCCAGCCGAGGGTGGTGTCGGCCACGGCGGGCGCGCCGCGCGGGAAGGCGGTATCGGGTTTGAGAGTCACCCACGGGGCGCGCGACATGCTCTCGACTCCGCCCGCGAGAAAAACGCTCCCTTCGCCGCTCCTGATCGCGTGCGCGGCGCTGGCGATCGCCTGGAGTCCGGAGCCGCAAAGGCGGTTGACCGTCTGTCCGGGCACGGTGATCGGGATCCCCGCCAGCAAAAGGGCGAGCCGCGCGACGTTGCGGTTGTCCTCACCCGACTGGTTGGCGGCGCCGAGGACGACGTCGTTTATGGTAGCAGCGTCGATGCCGGTGCGAGCGAGGAGCGCGCGCAGCGGCACCGCGGCGAGATCATCGGGACGCACTCGGGCAAGGGCACCGCCGTGGCGTCCGATCGGGGTGCGGACGGCGTCGACGATCACGGCGTCGAGGGGAGCGTGAGAAGTCATCCGCGAAAGTTGCCTCGGCGAAGGGACTCGCGCACCCCTCGCCATGGGCTGCGGTCGGTGCCTGGCCCGCGGCACGCTCGTCTAACTTGATGCGTCCACTCCCTTCCTGGCCGCCCTTAACGTCCCGGAGTCGAGCGCGTCTCATTACGTGACAGCATGACTGACCAATCACCGAGCGAGCTCGAACCGGACGACACGGCGTTGATCGCGCGGTGGCGGAGTGGGGAGGAGCGTGCGGCCACGGCACTCGTCGAGCGCCATGCGCAGCACGTCGCGCGGTTCGTCGCGAGCCTTGGCGAGCGGGACGAGGTGGAAGAGGTCGTGCAGGACACCTTCGTGCGCGCATTCGGATCGCTGGATTCATTTCGCGGGGAGAGCTCCTTCCGGACCTGGCTGCTGACGATCGCGCGCAATCTCGTTCGCGACCGACAGCGCGGCCGCAAGCGCACGCGGCTGCACGTGGAGATTCAGGACGGCGACCTCGTGAGCTCGTCGGACGCGCTGGAGGGGGCGGTGGCGGCGGAGACGGAGGCGCGGCTTCGCGCGGCGGTGGAGACGCTGTCGCCGCTGCAGCGCTCGATCTTCACCTTGCGCGTGACGGAAGGGCTGTCGTACAAGGAGATCGCGATCGCGGTTGGAAGTACGGAAGGTGCGGCGCGCGTGCATTATCACAACGCGATGCGGGCCATCAGGGAGAGGATCGATCGATGAGTGAGTGCACGAACGGAGAGATGCGCGATCTATTGCCGGAGCTCGTGAGCGGACAGCTCGGCGCAGAAATGCGGCCGGAGGTAGAGGCGCACGTGGCGGAGTGCAGGGAGTGCGCGGAGGAGCTGGCGCTGCTTCGAGCGCTGCGGCCGGTGCTGATGAGCGGTCCGGTGGTGGACGCGGCGCGCATTGCGGCGGCGGTCCGCGCGCAGGCGCCTGCGTCGCGCGCGCGCGAGGGGCGGGCGACGCGATCACGTGCGACGTGGCGACTCGCGGTCGCCGCCGCGGCGTTGCTCGCGGTGAGCGCGGTGGGCTACGCCGTCGCCACGCGGAATCGAGGGGCAGCGCCGGAGGTCGCGGTGGCACCCGCGCCGCCCGCGCCGCGCGCGGTCGTGCACGACACGCTCGACAGTGCGCCCGCTCCGGGGCACGGCACGGCACCCAACACGCCGGAGCCGCGAAGGGCACCCAAGGTGTCGCCTCCACGCGAGGTCGCGGTCGCCCCAGCGCCTGCGCCTGCGCCGGTGCAGACGTACGCGAGCGTGGGGGTGCTCGACAATCTCTCCGGACTCTCGGACGACGACGTGCGCGCGCTCACCGCGTCGCTCGACGGGATCTCGTCTGTTCCGGATGCGGAACCGGCGCCCGATCTCGATCCGCTCGGCGCGACGGATGACGTGCTTGCTGCGGGAGGTGGCTGATGGGCACTCGGATGCTGGGACTCGGGCTCGTAATTGCACTGGCCGCGCCGCTCGCGGCGCAGCGCAGGCAAGTTGTGCCCGATAGCGCGCAGCGGCCGCTCGTGCAGGCGCTGCAGCGACGAGTGCTCGAGGTCGTGCAGCGCAAGCTCGGCGCGACGGACGAGCAGATGCGCCATCTCGTGGAGGTCAGCCGCAGGTACGAGGGGGAGCGCCGCGAGCTGAATCAACGCGATCGCGAGGCGCGGCAGTCGATACGCGCCGAGGTGCTGCGCGACTCGTTGGCGGATCAGGATCGGGTGTCGCGAATGCTCGACCAGCTAGTGGACGTGCAGCGCCGGCGCCTCGATGTCTTCGCGCGGGAGCAGCACGATCTCGCGGGATTCCTCACGCCCGTGCAGCGTGCGAAGTACGCGACGTTGCAGCAAGTGCTGCGCAAGAAAGTCGAACAGTTGCGGCAGAATCGGCAGGAGCAGAAATTGTCCCCCGCCGAGCGTCGCCGGCTGCGTGGACTGCGGCGCATGGGCGATACCACCGGGTGAATTGAGACCCGGTGTCGTCTTTCCGGCGTGGAATTCGATATCCACGGTAGGGATGGTGCGCTCGAAGACGCGGATTGCTGGCTCTTCTACCGTAGCGCCCATCGATCGTCCCCGAGGAGACATGATGACAATTGGTGGAAGCTCTCGCTCCGGCAGGTCGAGCACCGGCACGCTCGCGCTACTACTCGGCACGATCGCGATGGTGGCCGGCTGCGGCGGCGACTCCACGCGGCCCGCGCCCCCGCCGCCGCCACCGCCTCCTCCGCCCGACGTGTGGCACGACGTCGCGGGGCGGTCGTGGACGATGCCGGGCCAGAGCGAGGGTTACGTCTGCTTCGGGGTGCATGTCACGAGCGACGAATATCTCACCGGCTTTCGCCTCGCTTCACCGAGTTCGGCACAAAAGGAAGTGCTGATCACCGTGTCGGACACACCGGTGACCGAGGGCTCCTTTGCGTGCAGCGCGGGTTCACTCAATACGCATCTCATCTACGCGGCAAGTGGACCGACGGGACCCATCGAATTTCCGGCCGGTTTCGGCGTGCACGTCTCTGCCGGCCAGTACGTGTTGCTGAACATCCACGCCGACAACGGTGCCGACACGAGCGTCACGGCTTCTACCAGCGTCGAGGCACGTATCGGCACGGCAGCTGACGTCACCACGCCCATCGACATGCAGATGGCTGGCACCTTCCTCATCAATATTCCGGCCGACGGGTTGCTCCACACGGCGACCGGGAGCTGCAACGCGGAGGCGGATAATCACCTGCTCGCATTCCTGCCGCTCATGCGATCCGCCGGCAAGCATCAGACAGTGTCGATTACGGCCGGCCCGACGACTCAGGTGATATTCGATCAGGATTTCGATCTCCTGCACGATAACTACACGCAGGCCGCCACCCCCATCGCAATTGCTATGGGGAACCACCTCACGACCCAGTGCTCGTTCATGAACACCGGCGCGACGACGCTCAATTATGGAGAAAGCTCCCAGAATGAAAGCTGCCTCGCCGCCATCTATCGCTATCCCACCGCTGCTGCCGGCAGTCTGTACGACTGCGCGCAGGGCCTTGCATCCTTCGACGTGAAGCGGGAGTGACTCGCATGCGAGATCGAGTCGCGTAGTTCGCGGCGCAGGCGTTCGTTCCAGAGAGTGCAGAGCGCCGGGGGCGGTATCGACCCGGCGCTCTTCGTCATCCGGCGACTCCCTGCGGCCCAGGTGCGCGAGCTAGCCGAGCGGGGGCACGCCCGTCAACGTTCTCGTTAGTCCACCCAGGAAGTTTTCAACGGCACGTGCCGCCGCACGGAGCCTCACGCGAGCGCGACCACGATGTCATCCAGCCGACTTCTCCCGATCCTCGCCGCGAGCATCGTCTCGCTCGCGGCTGCGCGAGTTCACGCGCAAAGCCCGCGCGCAACTGGCCGCGTCGGCGCGTACACGCCTCCCATCGTGTGGCCCGTGCACCCGCGCACCTTCGACCTCCTCCACCAACGCATCGCGATCAGCTACGATCTCGACAAGCGCAGCGTCGCGGGCGAGGTGCAGACACGTCTCGTCGTCACGGCGGCGCCCACGGATACGATTCACCTCGATGCGTCGCAGCTCACGATCGACGGCGCCATCGACGCGAAGGGGACCAGGCTCGGATTCACGTCGGACACCGGGAGCGTCACCGTACATCTCGCGAAGCGCGCGCGCGTGGGTGACACGGTCGTGTTCACGCTGCGCTATCACGGCCGCCCGGAGCGGGGGATGTATTTCGTGCCGCGCCGCCGGGTGATGTGGACCCAGGGCGAAGCGATCGAGACGCCGTCGTGGGTGCCCACCTACAACGCGCCCAACGACAAGACGACCTGGGAGATCCTCGTCACCGCGGACACGGGCGTGAGCGTGCTGTCCAACGGCCGCCTCGTCGACACGGCGGCCACCGACGGCGGCGCCAAGCGCATCTGGCACTGGACGCAGGAGCTCCCCGCATCGACCTACATGTATTCGATCGTCGCCGGGAAGTTCAGCATCCTGCGCGATCACTGGCGGGGCATTCCCGTGGACTACTGGGTCGCCTCGGACACTGTGGACGCGGGCTGGCGTACCTTCGGCGAGACGCCATCGATGATCGAGATCTACAGCCGCACGCTCGGCGTGAACTTCCCGTGGGCGAAGTACGATCAGGCAGTGATCCCCGACTTCACCTACGGCGGGATGGAGAACGTCTCCGCCACCACGCAGACCGATCTCGCGCTGCACGGCGCGGGCGCCGAGCCTGAGGGGAGCGGACGCGGGCTCGACGCGCACGAGCTCGCGCACCAGTGGTTTGGCGACCTCACGACCACTGCGACGTGGGCGCACGCGTGGCTCAACGAAGGGCTCACGACGTACATGGAGTCGGTGCAGAACGAGAAGAGCCGCGGGTGGGAGGCGGGCCAGCTCAGCTGGATCGAGCAGCAGCGTCAGGCGCGCGATGCGGATCTCAACGAAGATCGCCCGCTCGTCTACGGCGACGACAAGGGGCGCGATCCCATCCAGCTCTTCTTCTCGGGGCACATCTACCCGAAGGGCGCGCAGCTCGCGCACCAGCTCCGTCGGCTGCTCGGCGACTCGATCTTCTGGGCCGGGATGCATCGCTTTCTCACCGACAACGCGTACAAACCAGTCGAGACTGCAGATTTCGCGATCGCGATGGAGAAGGTCTCGGGGCGTGATCTCGACTGGTTCTTCGACCAGTGGGCATACGGCATTGGCTATCCGAAGGTCTCGCTCACGCGCGCGTGGGATCCGTCCGCCAAAAAGCTGACGATCTCTCTCACGCAGACGCAGAAGATCGATGCGACACACCCCTTCTTCCGCTTTCCTGCCACAGTACGAATCGTCACGCGCAACTCCGTGGTACGCCACGAGATCATGATGACGAAACAGAACGAGCAGTTTGCGATCTCGCTGCCGTCCGCACCGATCACCTTTCGTTTCGACGAGGGCGGGTGGCTGCTCGGTACCGTGAAGACGGATCAGACACCGGAGGAGCTGAGCGAGCTCGCGAAACACGATCTCGATCTGTCGGCGCGGTGGTGGGCGCTCACGACGCTCGATGGCTCGTCGTCGGCTGCGGCGCGCGATGCGCGGCGGTTCGTCGCGCTCAACGAGCGCGTGCCGGAGCTGCGCGAAGAGGCCATTCGTCAGATCGGAACGCACGATGCGAGCGCGAGCGCGGATCTGCTGCACGCCGCGCTCGGCGATGAGTCGAGCCTCGTGCGCGCGCAGGCGATCCGCTCGCTGGCGATTGGCGAGAGCGCGGCGATCCAGCCCGAGGCGGTGCGCCTGATCGGCACCGATCCGAGCTTCTTCGTGCAGGCAGCGGCGCTCAGCGTCTACGACCCTTCGATCGCGAAGGAGGGAACTGCACTGCTCGTGGACCGCATCGCCCACGGTGGCTCGCACGGCGTGCGCATCGCGGCAGCGGAGCGGCTCGCGCGCAACCCGGACGCGGCGGGGCTGGATGCGCTCGAGTCGATGACGGCGGAGAAGGAGACGCGCGCCATTCGCACCACCGCGCTCACGCTGCTGACGCGCTGGCCCGACAGGTCGCGCGCGGTGAGTGTGGCGACGCGCTATCTCAGCGACGGCGATCCGCTGTTCGCGGTTGCTGCGGCGGGTGCGCTCGGACGCATTGGCGGGGAAGCGGCGAGAGCGACGTTGCGGCGCGCACTTGCAAGCGAGACGCGGGTAACGGTGAAGGCGGCGATTGCGAACGCCTTGGGTGGCCGCGATTGACGAGAACGCGCCGATCGGCTCAGCCCAGCGCCTGCACCATGCCGCCGAAGATGGTCCCGAGCGGGCCGATGACCGCGAGCGCGATCTGATACCAGCGAGGCTGATTGTTCGACATTTGCACTGCGGAGACGACGGCGAGCACGAAGACGATCCCCGCGAGCGCGCAC
>JBBRYY010000007.1:0-61030 GCA_038237245.1 Gemmatimonadales bacterium
GCGCGGCTGCTCGAATCGATAGCCGACGCCAGGCTCCGTGACGATGAGCTGTGGACGAACAGGATCCGTCTCGATCTTGCGGCGCAGATTCGCGACGTGCACGCGCAGGTACTGCTGCGGATCGCCGAAGGCGCGTCCCCATACGGCGTTGAAGATCTGCTGGTGCGTGAGCGTGCGCCCGGCCTGTGTGACGAAGGTGCGCAGGAGCTCCCACTCGATCGGCGTCAGATGGATCGTCTCCGAGCCGCGGCGCAGAATACGCGCGGTAAAGTCGGCGACGAGCGATCCGATCTGCATCGGCTGTACGGAAGCGGCGATTTGCGACGCCTGCGCGCGGCGGAGGTTCGCGCGAATGCGCGCCGCGAACTCGACGTTGCTGAACGGCTTCGTGATGTAGTCGTCCGCGCCCGAATCGAGCAGCGAGGCTTTCTCGTGATCGGAGTGTCGCGCGGAGAGCACGACGATCGGAGCGGCGGACCAGGACCTGAGCGAGCGGCAGACATCGATGCCTGCCATGTCGGGGAGTCCAAGATCGAGCACGACGAGCGTCGGGCGCTCGGCAGTCGCGACCGCGAGCCCCTCGGCGCCATCGGATGCCTCGAGCACCGATGAGACTTCATTGGCGAGCGCGTTCTTCACGACGCGCCGAATCTGCGGCTCGTCGTCGATGATGAGGATCGTGTCAGCCAGCATGAGAATAGCCTGAGGGTTGGAGGCGAGAACCAATATTGCGTTGAGTATCCGGATGTAAAGCACGACAGTGGAATGATCCGTATCGGCTTGCTACCCGCGTGGGGGTAAGACGCTCCTGGGCCTACCCGACCGGACAGGGTACATGAGCCCGGGGCGGCTTAAACTTCCACCCCGCACAGTATGTAACGCGCTGGCGCGCGGATCGCTGCACGCACGCTACGGCCGCGTAGACGCGGAGCAACGTCAACATTTTCCGGACCTGGTCCGGCGCAACCACAGGGAGTTCGAGATGAGCAACGTCGACTTCGCCGCCGAGGCGAGCCAGCTGGAGTCCAAGTGGGCGAAGAACCCGCGATGGAACGGGGTGGAGCGCACCTACACCGCGGAGGACGTGGTTCGTCTTCGCGGATCGGTCAAGGTCGAATACTCGCTGGCGGCACGCGGCGCGGCGAAGCTCTGGGAGCTGCTGCATAGTAAGGAGTACGTTCATACCTTCGGAGCGCTTACGGGCGCGCAGGCCGTGCAGATGGTGAAGGCCGGGCTGCAGGCGATCTACATGAGCGGGTGGCAGGTCGCCGCGGACGGCAATCTTGCCGCGCAGACGTATCCGGATCAGAGCATTTATCCGTCGAATAGCGTGCCCGCGCTCGTGCGCCGGATCAACAATGCTCTCATGCGGGCGGACCAGATCGAGTGGAGTGAAGGGAAGGTCGGCCGCGATTGGCTCGCCCCGATCGTCGCCGATGCGGAAGCCGGCTTTGGTGGACCGATCCACGCGTTCGAGCTGATGAAGTCGATGATCGACGCCGGCGCCAGCGGCGTGCACTTCGAGGACCAGCTCGCGGCCGAGAAGAAGTGCGGCCACATGGGTGGCAAGGTGCTCATCCCGACTGCGTCATTCGTGCGCACGCTCAACGCAGCGCGCCTCGCCACGGACGTACTCGATGTGCCGACGGTGATCATCGCGCGCACCGATGCGCTCGCGGCGACGCTGATCACGAGCGACATCGACGAAGCCGACAAGGCATTCACGACGGGTGAGCGCACCACCGAGGGCTACTTCCACATTCGGAACGGGATGGACGCGGTGGCCGCGCGTGCGCTGGCATACGCGCCGTACGCCGATCTGCTCTGGTGCGAGACGGGCAAGCCGGACCTGCATGAGGCGAAGCGGTTCGCCGAGTCGGTGCACGGACAGTATCCGGGGAAGATGCTCGCCTACAACTGTTCGCCGTCGTTCAACTGGTCGCGCAACCTCGACGCGACGACGATCGCGAAGTTCCAGCGCGAGCTTGCGGCGATGGGCTACAAGTTCCAGTTCATCACGCTCGCGGGCTGGCACATGATCAACTACTACTCGTTCGATCTCGCGCATCGCTACAGCACAGAAGGGATGCCGGCGTACGTTGAGCTGCAGAACGAGGAGTTCGCGCGCGAGGCCGACGGCTACACGGCCACCAAGCATCAGCGCGAGGCGGGAACGGGCTACTTCGATCAGGTGCTGATGGCGGTCACGAGCGGCCAGTCGGCGACGGCGGCCCTCGCGGGCTCGACCGAGACGGAACAGTTCCACCTGGCGCACAAGTAGGACGCTGGATCGGCGACAAACGAAAAGGGCTCGCCGGTGCTTGTTCCGGCGAGCCTTTTTTGCGTCGAGCGGAGTTGAAATTTCTGGTGATTATCGGCGCGCGCTAGACGTCATCGAACCACTGGTGAAGCTGACAACTAACGGATTAAACGGACAACAAACGGATAATGCACCACTGTTGAACCTGTCGGTTTTTTGTTTGCTGTCGTCCGTTTTTTGTCAGCTTCGTCAGCTGTTAAGCGGTTGTCGTTCCGAGCATCACTCAGGTCGCGCGCACGCTCGTCGGCGACGGAGCAGAAATCGGCGCCGCGGAGGAGCCAGGGATCGCGTTTGCGGACTGCTCGTAGCCCATCAACTTGAGCCGCGCTATCCGCGTCGCCATCGGCGGGTGCGTGCCGAAGAGCTCGGCCATCTTCCCCTCGTTGCTGTTCAGCGCCCGGCCGAGCGGGTCGGCAATGCAGAGGTGCGCGGCTCCGCCCTTGATGCTCGTCGTCGGCGCGCTCGCGCTTTCGATCTTCGTGAGCGCGCTCGCCAGCGAGATCGGATTGCGCGTGAATTGCGCGCTCATCGCATCGGCGAGATACTCGCGTTTGCGGCTCACCCCCATGGCGAGCAGCCGCGTGATGAAGGGCGCGAGGATCCAGCTGATGATCCAGATGACGAAGAGCAGGATGACGAGCGGATTCGAGCCGCCCTTGCTGTCGCTCTCACTGTCGCTGCTCCGGCTACTTCCGCGCCCGCCGCCGTAGAACATCATGCGTCCCGCGCCGTCGGCGATCAGCGTGACCGCGCCCACCAGCGCCGCGAGCAGCGTCATCAGCTTGACGTCGAGATTCTTGATGTGCCCCATCTCGTGCCCGACCACCGCCTGCAGCTCATCGCGCGAGAGCACGCCGAGGAGCCCCTGGGTCACCGCGATGTTCGAGTCGGACTCATCGTGCCCCGTCGCGAAGGCGTTGGGATCGGGATCGTCGACGATCCAGATGTGCGGCAGCGTGATCCCGGAAGCGACCGACATCTCCTGGACGACGTTGACGAGTTGCTTCTCCTGCGGCGTCTGCGCATCGATGATCTCGCGCGCGCCCGTCGACTTCAGGATGTTCCTCGGCCCCGTGCTGTACGAGTACTTGGCCATGATCGCGCCGAGCCCCGTGAGCAGAAAGCCGATCCACGGGAAGACGTGATGATACGACTCGGGTGGCGCGTTCTTCGTGGACAGATAGAAAATGAAGTCACCGCCGAAGCCCAGCCACGCGAAGAACAGGATGAAGCCAATCACCAGCCATCGGGAGCGCCGGCGATTGGCTTCCTGCTGCGCGAAGAGATTGACCTCGTCGCTCACTTCTTGGCGTTCAACGAGAGATCGACTTTCACGACCTCACGCTCCGCTGCATCGCTGATTTCCCACAGCTGGGCCGGCGTCGCCTTCGCGAAGCCCGCGACGAGGCTGCCGGGGAACTGCTGCTGACGCGTGTTATACACCGTCGCCTGATCGTTGTAGAGCTGGCGGGCGAACGCGATCTTGTTCTCCGTCGACGTCAGCTCTTCCTGCAGCTGCGCGACGTTGCTCGTCGCCTTGAGGTCGGGATACGCTTCCACGACCGCGAACAGCTTGCTGAGCGAGGACGAGAGCTGTCCTTCCGCAGCGGCAGTCGCTTGTACCTGGCCGGCGGTGGGGAGGCTCGTGGTGCCGCTCGTGGCCGCGATCGCCTGGTTGCGCGCCGCGATCACGGACTCGAGCGTCTCCTTCTCGAAGTTCATCGCACCCTTCACGGTCTCGACGAGATTCGGAATGAGATCGTGGCGACGCTTGAGCTGCACGTCGATCTGCTTCCAGGCATTGAACACCTGGTTGCGCAAACCGATGAGCGAATTGTACACGCCGACGAACCAGAATCCGAAGGCGACGAGGACGACCAGCAGGACGATTCCGATCATGTGTCTCCTTGACGGTGTGCACCGTGACGAAAACGCACTGACTCCACGATGGACGAACGGGACGAAACCAGAGTTCCGCCCCGCAGATTAATACGACATTTCGAGTGCGAAAGTGTCAGACCGTAGGCTGCTTGCGCTTCCTGCTCAAGCGGCCGACGAGCCAGACCATCGGCTCCTTGGTGAGCAGCGGCGTGATCAGCAGCGGAAGCAGGATCAGATTGATCCACACCAGCGCGAGGTAAAATGAGATCAGACCGACACTTACCCAAATGGTGCCCAGCGGGCCGTGTGTTTCCACCGAAATCCTCGTTGAGTATGCGTACCCGGCTGAATCTACGGTGCCCGCGTCGCGGGAGCCAGTGGAGTTAGACTGTAGAATGATCGAATCGGTACCAGAGCTCGTCAGGCGGACGGTGGGCGGGAAGCGCGTCGTGCTGGCGGTGTCGGGCGGGCGCGACTCTATGGCGCTGCTGCACGCCACGCACGCACGCGCGCGCGAGACCATTGCGTGCGTCGCGTGCTTCGATCACGGCACCGGCGCGCACGCGACGGAATCGATCGGGCTCGTGCGCCGCACGGCAGCTGCGCTGGCGCTCGACTGCGTCACCGAGCGCGCGCCAATCGCGCTGAGCACCGAGGCTGGGTGGCGCGCGCAACGCTGGGACTTCCTGCGGCGCCTCGCGCGCGAGCGAGGCGCGCAGGTCGCGACCGCGCACACGCGCGACGATCAGATCGAGACGGTGCTCATGCGTGTGATGCGCGGCTCCGGCGCGCGTGGGCTCGCAGCGCTCGCCGCCAACAGCTCGGTGCTGCGCCCTCTCCTCCTCGCGAGCCGCGACGACGTCGCGGACTACGCCGCGCACGCGGAGCTCTCGTGGGTGGAAGATCCCTCCAATGCGCGCCCGGACCATCTGCGCAACCGAGCGCGCCACGAGCTTCTCCCCGCGCTGCTGCGCGCCCGCCCGGCGCTCGCCGCCGATCTCCTCGCACTGGGCGAGCGCGCAGCGACCATCCGCGCGCAACTCGACGCTCTCCTCGACTGCGAGCTCTCGCTCGAGCATCGCGAGGGCGCCGTGCGCGTTTCCCGCGCAACCATGCTCCGCTTCGATCCCGCCGCGCTGGCGCTCCTCTGGCCCGCGATCGCCGCACGCGCCGGTGCAACGCTCGACCGCAGGGGAACCGACCGCCTCGTCGCGTTTACCACGAACGAGAGAAACGGCGCGCGAATTCCGCTCTCCGGCGGCTTCGAGGCCGCGTCGCATCGCGGTTCGTTCATCGTCCGACGGACGGCAACTATTCCGCCGCCAGCGGCGTTGACCTTGCATGGCGGCGTCAGCCTCGGCGAATTTCGTTTCCATGCACGCAGTGACGCCGTCGATTCCCTGTGGAGCACGACGCTTCCCGCGCTCGCTGCGCTGACCGTGCGCACCTGGCATCCGGGCGATCGCATGATCCCGGCGGGCGGAGAAGCACGCAGGGTAAAGGGGTTGTTGCGCGATGCAGGCGTGGATGCCGTGAGCCGCAGTCTGTGGCCCGTCGTCCTCGCCGACGACGAAATCGTGTGGGTTCCTGGAGTGCGTCGCAGCAGCGCGGCGTCCGCCCGGTCCGGCAGGCCGGTGGTGACTTATCACTGTGAGCGCGTGAAGTGAGCCCCCAGGGGACGACTGTAATCGCCGATCCGCGGCTCGCCGGGCGTGCCGTCAAACGCATCGCCTTCGAGACCGATACGATCGCGAAGCGCGTTGCCGAGCTTGGCGCCGAGATCTCCGCGGAGTATCCCGACGGCGATCTGCTCGTTTTGGGGCTGCTCAAGGGGAGTTTTATCTTTCTGGGCGACCTGGTGCGTCACATTACGCGTCCCATCCAGGTAGATTTCCTGGTAGCCTCGAGCTACGGCTCCGAGACGAGCTCGAGCGGCGACGTTCACATGGTCTACGATCCCGAGACGGTGCTCGAAGGGCGTCACATTCTCCTGGTCGAGGATATCGTCGACTCAGGACGCACGCTGAGCCGGCTCATGGACTTGCTGTCGGTACGGCGTCCGAAATCACTGGCGATCTGCGCTCTCCTTCACAAGCACATTGCCGAGCACCTGCGCTATCCGGTACGGTACGTAGGCTTCGATGCGCCGCACGAATTTCTGGTTGGGTACGGATTGGATCATGCGGAGAATTTCCGCCACCTTCCCTATATCGCGAGCTTGCAGTAATGGCTGACCGCACACCTCCCCCGAAGCGCGACTTCAGCTGGGGCAAAATCTCGAAGACGCTCTCGCTGTGGATCATTGTCATCCTGATCCCGATCGTCTTCATGCAGGTCAACGGCGCGCGCGACGCGACGACGGAGATCGACTACTCGACGTACAGTCAGCAGCTCGATCTGGACAACATCCAGAAGATCTCCATTCAGGAAGGGAAGGTCATCAACGGCGACTTCCGGCATAAGATCCCGAACGTCGCCGCGGCGAAGGATGTGCTCCACTTCTCCGTGCACCTGCCGGTGGCGAACGATCCGAAGGAGATCGAGCGCCTGCGCGCGAAGAACGTCGAGATCAGCGCCACCGATGCGAAGATCTCGGTGATTGGACAGCTGCTCGTCTATCTCCCGTTCATTCTCGTCGTCGGCATCTTCATCTTCATCTTCCGCCAGATGCAGGCGGGAGGCGCCAAGGCGTTCAGCTTCGGCAAGAGCAAGGCGAAGCTGATCACGGGCGACACGCCGAAGGTCACCTTCGCGGACGTCGCCGGTGCGGACGAGGCGAAGGAAGAGCTCGAGGAGATCATCGAGTTCCTGCGTGATCCGCAGAAATACACGCGACTCGGCGGACGCCTGCCCAAAGGCGTACTGCTCGTCGGCCCTCCTGGCACGGGAAAGACGCTGCTCGCGCGCGCGGTTGCGGGCGAGGCCGGGCGTCCCTTCTTCTCGATGTCCGGGTCGGACTTCGTCGAGATGTTCGTGGGCGTCGGTGCGAGCCGCGTGCGCGATCTGTTCGAGCAGGGGAAGGCACACGCGCCGTGCATCATCTTCATCGATGAGATCGACGCCGTGGGCCGTCATCGCGGCGCGGGGCTCGGCGGTGGTCACGACGAGCGCGAACAGACGCTCAACCAGCTGCTCGTCGAGATGGACGGCTTCGAATCCAACGAGGGCGTGATCCTCATCGCGGCGACCAATCGCCCCGATGTGCTCGATCCCGCGTTGCTGCGTCCCGGCCGCTTCGACCGCCAGGTGGTGGTCGATCTCCCCGACCTGCGCGGCCGCGAGGAGATCCTGCGCGTGCATCTGCGCAAGGTGCCCGTTGCCGACGATGTGGAGGTGACGGTGATCGCGCGCGGCACGCCCGGCATGTCCGGCGCCGATCTCGCGAATCTCGTGAACGAGGCGGCGCTGCTCGCCGCGCGGCGCAACGCGGACAAGGTCTATCTCGCCGATCTCGAAGAGGCGAAGGACAAGGTTATGCTGGGCGCCGAGCGAAAGTCGATGGTGATGAAGGACGACGAGAAGCGGAACACGGCGTACCACGAGGCCGGTCACGCGGTGTGCGCGATCAAGACGCCGGGGTGCGATCCGCTGCACAAGGTGACCATCGTGCCGCGCGGCCGCGCGCTCGGGATCGCGTTCACGCTGCCGGTGGAGGATCGCTACTCGATCACGCGTCAGCAGCTCGAGGCGATGCTCGTGATGACGTACGGTGGTCGCGTTGCCGAGGAGCTCGTCTTCGGCCACGACAAGGTGACGACGGGCGCGTCGAACGACATTCAGAAGGCGACGTCACTCGCGCGCCGTTACGTCTCGCAGTGGGGGCTCTCCGACGCGATCGGCCCCGTGCTCGTCGGCGACAACGAACAGGAAGTCTTCCTCGGACGCGAGCTTTCACGTCACCGCGAGGTCTCCGAGCGAACGGCGCAGCTGGTCGACGCGGAAGTCACGCGCCTCCTCAACGAGTCGTACGGCCGCGCGAAGCAGACGCTGATCGACAATCGCGATCTGCTGGAGCGGATGGCCGAAGCGCTGCTCGAGCGCGAGACGCTCACGGCGGAGGATGCCGCGCTACTCGTGCAGGGGAATCCGCTGCCGCCGCGAAAGACGAGCACGCCGCCGAACGTGCCCGTGCCCGTGGCTCCTGGAGTCGTCGTACAGCCGAAGCCCGCGCGTCCGGGGCTTCTGGGTGGACCGGAGGTCGCACCGGCGTGACCTCCGCCGCTCGGCGCGCGCGCGCGTGAGCGCAGTGGCGTGGCGGCTCGCAACTCGCGCGCTGCAGCTGAACCGACCCCTGATCATGGGGATCATCAACGTTACCCCCGACAGCTTCAGCGACGGGGGTAAGTTTTTTTCCCCCACGGCCGCGGCCGCGCATGGGCGCATGCTGGTGGCCATGGGTGCCGACATGCTCGACGTCGGCGGCGAGTCCACGCGGCCCCAGGGTGCCAAGCCGGTGTCGCTCGATGAGGAGCTGGAGCGAGTGATTCCGGTGCTCGAGGCGCTGCACGAGAGCAACCCCGACGTGCCGGTGTCGGTGGACACGGTGAAGAGCGGCGTCGCGCGCGAGGCGCTCGCGCACGGCGCCGAGGCGATCAACGATGTCTCGGGATTCCGTCTCGATCCCGCGATGGCGGGGGTTTGCGCGGCGGGAAACGCCGGCGTGATCCTCATGCATTCGCGGGGCGACGTCGCGACGATGGGGACGTACGCCGAGGCGGGGTACGGCGAGGATGTCGTCGGCGAGATCATCGCGGAGCTCGGCGAGCGCGTGGAGTGGGCGCGCGCCGAGGGGGTCGCGCGGGAACGCATCGCGATCGATCCGGGGGTCGGCTTCGCGAAGCGCACGAAGCACTCGGTCGCGGTGATGCGCGAGCTGCCGCGCTTCGCGGAGCTGGGGCTCCCCGTGGCAATTGGGGTGTCGCGCAAGCGATTCATTGGAGAGCTGAGTGGCGCGAAGGAGCTCGAGGATCGCGTCGATGGCACGATCGCCGCGAATGTCCTCGCTTTGGCGGGCGGAACGCGCATCTTTCGCGTACACGACGTCGATCACGCGCGGCGCGCGCTCGATCTTGCGTGGAGCATCCTGGGTGGGGGAGAGGAGTAACGATGTTCGAGCAGCTGCGCTTTCTCGCCTTCGGCTGGCGCGACGCGATCGAGGTCGTGGTCGTCGCGTACGGTGTGTATCGGCTGCTTCTCCTGATGCACGGCACGCGCGCAGTGCAGATGCTGATCGGCATCGTGGTGCTCGTGGCGACGTACGCGCTCGCGTGGGTCTTCAAGTTCACGATGATCACCTACCTGCTCGGCATCGTTTTCACGTACGGCGCGTTCGCGGCGCTCGTGATCTTCCAGCCGGAGCTTCGCGCGGCGCTCGCCCATCTCGGTCAGTCGCGCGTGACGCGATTCTTCCGCCGCATGGAAGTGAGCGAGGTCGCGGAAGAGGTTGCGGATGCGGTGGAGCGGCTGAGCCGCTCGGGAATCGGCTGCATCATCGTTCTCGAACGCGAGATTGCGCTCGGCGACTTCGTGCAGAGCGGGAAGGAGATGCAGGCGAAAGTGAGCGCCGATCTTCTCGCGACCATCTTCACCCCGTACTCGCCGCTGCACGATGGCGCAGTGATCATCCGCGGCGACACGATCGTCGGCGCGGGGTGCATCCTCCCGCTTTCGCAGGCCCAGAACATCGACCGCACGCTCGGCACGCGCCACCGCGCGGCGATCGGACTCTCCGAGGAAAGTGACGCGCTCGTCATCGTGGTGAGCGAGGAGACCGCGCAGATCTCGGTGGCCGAGAATGGCAGGCTGATTCGCGGGCTCACGGCGCCGCAGCTTCGCGACATCATCGCGGGCGGCAAGCCGCGCTCGACGGCGGAGCATCCGCTGCTGCAGATCCCCGGCTGAGCTCCGCCACCAGAGTTTCGGCGGCAGCAGCGGCGATTCTCTTCGCTGCGTACGCGGGGACGTTGGCGCCCGGGGTCACGATGTGGGACGCCGGTGAGTTCATCGCCGCGGTGCGGACGTTCGGGATCCCACATGAGCCGGGGACGCCACTCTACGTGATGCTCGCGCGCACGTGGACGCTTGCGATTCCATTCGTGGGCACCGCGCTGGCGACGAATCTCTTCTCTGCGCTGTGCACCGCCGCGGCAGGCGGGCTGCTCGCGATGTTCGTCGCGCGCGCGACGGGCTCGAGCGCGATGGCGATCGGGGGGGCGCTGTGCGCGGGCGGGATGTTCACGGTGTGGTCGAGCGCGACGGAGACGGAGGTGTACGCGAGTGTGCTGCTGCTCGTGATGCTGACGCTGCTCGCGGCGGAGCGTGCGGGGCGCACGGGCGATCCGCGCTGGCGCGTCGCGACGGCATACGCATTCGCGCTCGCGATACCGCTGCATTTGAGCGCGCTCGTGGCTGCGCCGGCGGCGCTGGTGCTCGTGGCCGATCGCGACGACGGAAGCGTCGACTGGCAGGCGGCGGCGCGGCTCACCTCGGTGCTGATGCTCGCTGCTGGAATCGGTCTGGCGAACGCGCGCGTGGCTGCGGCTGGGGCGTGCGGGCTCGTTGCGGTGGGAATTCTCGATTGGCGCGGCCTGGGGCGCGCGCGCACGCGCGGCGCGCGAGGGGGGGTGGAGACCATCGCGACCATCGCGTGCGCGCTCCTCGCGATCTCCGCGCTCGCGGTGCTCGTGGTGCGCGCGCGATTCGATCCGTGGCTCAACGAGGGCGCGCCGTCGAATCTCCACGCGCTCTGGGATGTCGTCGGTCGTCGACAGTTCGGCGAAGGAGCGATGTGGCCACGTCAGGCGCCGCTGTGGGCGCAGATCGCGAACTGGTTCGAGTATGCGGATTGGCAGGTGGCGCTCGGGTTGTCGAACGACGTCGCGGCATCGTGGCGGCGCACGCCGGTCACCGTCGCCTTCGCGCTGCTTGGAATCGTCGGCAGCCGAGCGCACCTGCGGATGCACGCCCGCAGCTGGCGCGCGTTCGCGATGCTCTTCGCCTGCGCGAGTGTCGGGCTCATCGCGTATCTGAACTTCAAGGCGGGCGCGTCGTTCGGCTTCGGCGTGCTCGCCGACAGTGTGCCGCACGAGGTACGCGATCGCGACTACTTCTTCGTGCTCGGCTTCTGGGTGTGGGGCGCGTGGGCGGGGATCGGCGCGGTCGCGCTCGCACGGCGCATGGGCGCGCAGTGGATTCCCGTTGGCGTGCTTGCGGCCGCGGCGCCGCTCGTGCTCAACGCTTCCGCGGCGGACCGCCGCGCGGAGCCCGAGCGCTCGGTGGCGATGCAGATCGCGCGGGCGCTGCTCGCATCCGCGCCGCGAGATGCCGTGCTCGTCACCGGCGGCGACAACGATTCATTTCCGGCATGGTATGCGCAGGCGGTCGAGGGGGTGCGCCCCGACGTCACCGTGGTCGTCGCGCCGCTGCTCGGCGCGCGCTGGTATCGCGCGCAGCTCGCACGCCGCGACTCCCTGGTCGCCCCGGCGGACGTCGAGGCGACGCGAACCCCGGCGGCGATGATGGCCGCGGTCGCACGGGTGGCTCGCGCGCGAGGACGACCGGTGGCCGCGTCGCTGATGACGACCGCCGACTCGCGCGCGGCGATCGGCGGGCTCACCGTCGCGCGCGGACTGCTGTTCGTCGCGCCGGCGGCTTCGGAGCGCTCGACCATGGTGGAGCTCGGCGGCGATGCGCCGGCCGTGGACACAGCGGTCGCGCGCCACATCGTGCACGACTTTTCGCTCGCCAGCTTCGCTCCGCTGTCCGGCGACGAGAGCGGAATCGACCCCGCGCCGGAGAGCTTGCTGGCCTACCTCCGATGCCCAGCGCAATATCTCGCGACCGCCCGCGGCGGAATCGCGCTGTCATCTCTTGATTCAGTTTGTAAGCTTCGGTAAATTCACAGCTTATGTCATTTCAAGACCTCGGCGCGCGGCTGGCGGAGGTGGGGGATCGGGTGGCTGCGGCAGTGGCGCGCGGGGGGCACGGGCAGCGGGTCACGCTGATCGCCGTCACCAAGACGCACGGGCCCGATGCGGTGCAGGCGGCGTGGCAGGCGGGCGTGCAGAACGTCGGCGAGAACAAGGTTCAGGAAGCACTGGGCAAGATGGCCGCGGTCGATGTGCCAGTGCGCTGGCATCTCATCGGTCACCTGCAGCGCAACAAGGTTCGTGAACTCGACCACTTTGCAGTCGTGCATTCGATCGATCGCGACTCGATCGCGGATGCGGTGAGCGCGTTCGGCCTCGCGCGAAAGCGGAGCGTCGACGCGCTGGTGCAGGTGAACGTCGCCGGGGAAGACACGAAGGGCGGATTCGCGCCGGCAGAGATGCCTGCGGAGTCCGAGCGGTTCGTTGCGCGTGCGGGGCTGCGCGTGACGGGGGTGATGGCGATGGCTCCGCTCGGTGCCGATGAGCGCACCACGCGGTCGGTGTTTCAGGGCGCGCGAGCCGCGCGCGACTTGCTGGTGAACGCGGGACACCCCGCATTCGATCTCTCGATGGGAATGTCGAACGACTACGAGCTGGCCGTCGAGGAAGGGGCAACCATGATCCGACTTGGCACCGTCCTGTTTGGAGAGAGAGGCCTATGAGCGACGAATCCTTTCACCTCACTCCGCTCGACATTCGGCGCTACGACTTCGGCGCCAAATCGTTCCGGGGTTACGACGAGAAGAAGGTCGAAGACTTTCGGAATCAGGTCGCCGAAGAGCTCGAGCGGCTCACGCGCGTGAATCAGGATCTCGACTCCAAGGCGCGCGGCTTCCACGAGCAGCTCCGCGCATTTCGCGAGCGCGACAAGGCGCTCAACGAGGCGCTCGTCTCCGCGCAGCAGCTGCGCTCCGAGATTCGCGAGCAGGCAGAGCGCGAGGCACAGCTGATCTTGCGCGAGGCACGCGCCGAAGGGGAGCGTCAGTTCGACCAGGTTCGCAACGACACACGCCAGCTCGAGGCCGATATGGTCGGGCTCGAGAAGTCGCGACGAGCCTTCATCGGCCAGCTGCGGCAGATCGCGGAGCGCCAGCTCGCGGAGCTCGCTGCTGCGGACGGTGCATCGCGCGGCCTGCCCGCGCCTCCCACTCCGGCGCCGAAGGCCAGCGACGATGCCGATGGAGCAAGCCGCGTGCACATGAAGACCCCCGCCTGGCTGGAGTCGCTCGTCAAGGAATGACGCCGTATCGGTTCGACGATCCGCTTCCGCACTTCCCGGTCGCACCGCACATCGCGCACACGCGCGCGCAGGCATCCGCCGCTGCGCAGGTCGTGCGCGACCGCTTCGGCCGCGTTCCCGACGTCGCCATCATCCTCGGCACGGGGCTCGGCGCGCTCGGCCGCGCCATCGAGGCGCAGACTGTCATCGACTACGCGGACATCCCCGGATTTCCGCTGTCGACCGTGGAGTCGCACGCCGGGCGGCTGCTCTGTGGCACGCTCGGCGGCAAGACCGTCGTCGCGATGCAGGGGCGCTTCCATCTGTACGAAGGCTACACCGCGCAGCAGGTCGCCTTTCCCGTGCGCGTCATGCGCGAGCTCGGCGCGCACACGCTCATCGTGTCGAATGCATGCGGCACGCTGCATCCGCTCTGGAATGCCGGCGAGATCATGCTGATGGCGGACCACATCAATCTCCTCGGCACGAATCCGTTGATTGGCGCGAACGATGACGCGCTCGGCCCGCGCTTTCCGGACATGTCCACGCCGTACGACGCGGAGTTGCGCGACATTGCGCGCGATGTCGCACGCGACCTGAAGCTCGTGCTGCGCGAGGGCGTCTACGTCGCGATCACCGGTCCCGCGCTCGAGACGCGCGCGGAGTACCGGATGCTGCGCACGATCGGCGCGGATGTCGTCGGGATGTCGACGGTTCCGGAAGTCATCACGGCGGTGCACGGCGGAATGCGCGTGCTCGGCCTCTCGATCATGACGGACAAATGTCTCGCCGACTCACTCATGCCGGTGTCGCTCGCCGAGATCGTGGAGATGGCGGAACGCGCGGAGCCTGATCTCACCGCGCTCGTGCGCGGCGTGCTGGAGCGCGCATGACCGCAGCCGACACGACGCCGACGTACGCGCTCCTCTCGCCGGAGCTCGAGGCAGACGCGCTCGAGAAGGAGATGCTCGCGCGCTGGGCGGCCGAGGATCTCGTGGCGAAGACGCTCGCACGTGGCGATGAGGAGTTCGTGTTCTTCGAGGGGCCGCCGACGGCGAACGGGCGCCCGGGCATCCACCATGTGTTCGCGCGTACGATCAAGGATCTCTTCTGCCGCCATCGCGCCATGAAGGGATTCCACGTCGGACGCAAAGCCGGATGGGACACGCACGGCCTTCCCGTCGAAATCGAGATCGAGAAGGCGCTCGGCATCAGCGGCAAGCGCGACATCGAGGCGCTCGGGGTCGAGGCGTTCAACAAGCTCTGTCGCGAGAGCGTGTGGAAGTACAAGGGCGAGTGGGAAGAGCTGAGCGCGCGCATCGGCTACTGGCTCGACTACAGCGATCCGTACATCACGTACTCGAACGACTATGTCGAGAGCGTATGGTGGTCGCTGGCAACGCTCTACAAGTCGAAGCTGCTCGTGCGCGGTCACAAGATTCTCCCGTATTGCCCGCGCTGCGAGACGACGCTCTCCAGTCACGAGGTCGCGCAGGGCTATCAGGATGTGGAGGATCCGAGCGTCTATCTCACGCTCGAGCTCACGTCGCCCGAGGGATTTCCGACTGGTGCGCGTATCCTCGTGTGGACGACCACGCCGTGGACGCTCGTCTCGAACGTGGCGCTCGCGGTGCATCCGACGCTGCCGTACGTCGAGTTGAAGCGGCGCGGACGAAACGAGGCGACGGTGATTCTCGCCGAGGCGCGCGTGCGCGGGGTGCTGGGCGAGGACTATGCGGATCGCTGGGACGTCGTGCGCGCGTGGACGGGACCGGAGCTGGCGAAGCTCACGTACCGGCGTCCGCTCGACTGGCTGCCATATCCCGCTGGGACGACTCACGAGGTGATCGTCGTCGAGGACTTCGTGAGTGCGGACGATGGAACCGGCGTCGTGCACATGGCGCCGGCGTTCGGTGCCGATGACTACCAGGCTGGGAAGCAGCACGGGCTCGCGTTCCTGCAGCCGGTGAACGGGCGCGGCGAGTTCCCCGCGTCGTTGCCCGTTGTCGGCGGGATGCACGTGAAGAAGGCGGATCCCGCCATCACCGTGGTGCTCGAGGAGCGCGGGGTGCTGTGGAAGGCGGGAACGCTCATCCACTCGTATCCGCACTGCTGGCGCTGCGGCACGCCGCTGCTCTACTACGCGCGCGAATCGTGGTTCGTGAGCACGACGTCGTTCAAGCACCGGATGATTGCACGCAACGCGCGCGTGAACTGGAATCCCCCCGAGGTCGGCGCGGGTCGCTTCGGCGAATGGCTCGAGAACAACGTCGACTGGGCGCTGTCGCGCGATCGCTACTGGGGGACGCCGTTGCCGATCTGGGTATGCGACCGCGACAGCGCGCACGCGATCGCGATCGGGAGCTACGCCGAGCTCGCGGAGCGTACGGGGAAGCCGCTGCCCGAGGGATTCGATCCGCACAAGCCGTTCATCGATGCGTACACTCTCTCGTGTGACCACAAGGGATGTGGCGGCACGATGAAGCGCGTGCCCGAAGTCATCGACACCTGGTACGACTCCGGGTCGATGCCGTTCGCGCAGTGGCACTATCCATTCGAGAACAAGGCGATGGTCGAGAAACGCTACCCCGCGGGCTTCATCGCGGAGGGCGTGGACCAGACGCGCGGGTGGTTCTACTCGCTGCTCGCGATCGCAACCGGGCTTGGCGATGCGCTCCCGAACAACGGTGACGATCAGGCTGCGCCGTATCGCGCGGTCGTCGTCAACGACATGGTGCTCGACGAAAAGGGCGCCAAGATGTCGAAGCACATCGGGAATGTCGTGAGCCCGTGGGAAGTGGTGCCGCGGCACGGCGCCGATGCGGTGCGGCTCTTTCTCATCGCGTCGAGCCAGGTGTGGGTGCCGCGCCGCTTCGATGAGAGTATGATCCGCGAGCTCGCCGGCCGCTTCTTTCTCACGCTCAAGAACGTGTACAGCGGGATCTTCGCGCAGTACGCGAACTTTGGGTGGTCGCCGAGCGCGGCGGATCCGGCGTTGAAGGACCGGCCGGTGGTCGATCGCTGGATGATGTCGCGGCTCGCGACCGTCGAGCGCGAGACCGATGAGCGCCTGGAGGGCTTCGACGCGACGGCCGCCGCGCGCGGACTGATGGACTTCGTCGTCGACGATGTTTCGAACTGGTACGTGCGCTTGAACCGCGCGCGCTTCTACGAGGTCGATACGGCGGATAGCCGCGCGGCCTTCGCGACGCTGCATGAAGTGCTCGTCGTCGTGACGCGGCTGCTGGCGCCCTTCGCGCCGTTCGTCAGCGACTGGATCCATCGCGAGCTCACCGGCGGCTCCGTGCACCTCGCACCATTTCGGCGTGCGCTGGGTACGAATGAGGGGGAAAACGAAGTGCTGGAGCGGGCGATGAGCCGGGTGCGAGCGCTGGCGAGGCTCGGGCGGGCTGCGCGCGAAGAGAAGGAGATTAAGGTGCGCCAGCCGCTTTCCCGGCTGGTGTGTGTCGTGCCAGATTTCAGGGCTAGGGATCTTTCGGAGCTGCTGCCGCTCCTGGCAAGCGAGCTCAACGTTAAAACGGTAGAATTCGCCGACAGCGGCAGCGCGCTGGCGACGCTCGTTGGAAAGGCGAATTTTCGATCGCTGGGCAAGCGGTTCGGCAAGAAAACACCCGATGCGGCGAAGGCCGTGGAGGCGCTGCCGAGCGATCAGCTGCTGGCGTTCGAGCGCGGCGAGACGGTAAACGTGACGGTCGACGGCGAGGAATTTCCGCTTCTCGGCGAGGATGTGACGATCGTGCGACACGCCGCAGGGAGTTTGCTCGTACGGGAAGAGAATGGGTTGTTCGCCGCGCTCGATCCGACGATCACGCCGGAGTTGCGCCGCGAGGGTGCGGCGCGGGAGTTGGTGAGCAAGATCCAGCAGATGCGGAAGGCCGCGAAGTTCGCGGTGAGCGACAGGGTGCGGGTCGACCTCGACGGCGGTCCGGAGCTCGCAGCGGTCGTGAAGGAATACGAGTCGTACATCGCGGGCGAAGTGCTCGCGAACGGAATCACCGTGGCAGGTGGAACCGGGGAGACACATGACGCAGTGCAGACCATCGAGCTCGACGCCGAGACGGTCCGCATTGCCTTGACGAGAGTGAATTAGCGATGCCGTCCTCGACAGGCGCTAAGAAAGAGAAGCCGATGGCCAAGAAGACGCTGGCGCATTTCGAAAAGCGTCTGCTCGATGAGCGGAAGCGCGTCGTGAAGGAGCTCGGGAGCTATGGCGAAGCGTTCGGCGCCACGCTGCAGAGCGCCGACGGGAATCTGAGCTCGTACTCGTTCCACATGGCGGATCAGGGCACAGACGCGATGGAGCGCGAGAAGGCGTTTTTGTTCGCGAGCTCGGAGGGGCGCTTCCTCTGGCACATCGATGAAGCGCTGCGCCGGTTGTACCGGTCGCCGCAGACGTTCGGTCGCTGCCACAGCTGCCACGAGGAGATCGACTTCGACCGCCTCGATGCACTCCCTCATGCGCGCCTGTGCTTCACGTGCAAGCAGCGCGAAGAAGATGCAAAGAAATAAGTCCGACGCGGCCACCTTCTGGTCGATCATCATCTTCGTCGTGATCGTGGACTTCGCGACGAAGGCGATGGCGCAGTCGATGCTGGTGCCGCAGTACGTCCCGCGCGAGGTGTTCGGCGAGTGGGCGCGCCTGACGCTCGTGCACAATCCCGGCGCCGCCTTCGGCGTGAGCGCCGGCCCCTACTCGCGTCAGATCTTCCTGCTGCTCACGGTCGTCGCCCTGTTCGTGCTTTCGAAGCTCTATCGCACGACCACGCCGGGCGACCGCCTGCGCGTCATCGCGCTCGGCCTCGTCTGCGGCGGAGCGGTCGGGAATCTCATCGACCGCGTCCGCTCGCCGATTGGCGTCGTGGACTTTCTCGACGTCGGCTTTCACAACTGGCGCTGGCCGACGTTCAATGTCGCGGACATGGCCGTGAGCATCGGCGCCTTCCTGCTCGCGTGGGCGCTGTGGGGTGAGGAAGAAGTGGTCGAGCCGATTCCGAAGTCGGTGACCGAGTCACCGAGCGCGTGATGCGCACACGCCGGGCGCGTGCGAGATGACGTCACCGGCCACGCACGAAATTACCCTCGATGCCGACAGCGAGCTGCGTCTCGACCTGCTTCTCGCGCGCGAGCTGGGCACGTCCCGCACCCAGGCGGCAACGCTCATCGCGAACGGCAATGTGACCGTGAGCGACAAGCGCGAGAAGGCGAGCTATCGCCCCGAGGCGGGCGACCGCATCGTCGTCGTCATGCCGCCGGCACCGTCGCACGAGGTGGTCGGCGAGGACATCCCGCTATCCGTGGTGTTCGAGGACGAGTACGTGATGGTGGTCGACAAGCCGGCGGGGATGGTCGTGCATCCGGCCCCGGGACACTGGAGCGGGACGCTCGTCAACGCGCTCAAGGGACGCGGGGGAGCGCTCTCGGTCGAGAACGGCGAGGATCGCGCGGGGATCGTCCACCGCCTCGACAAGGAGACCTCGGGACTCCTGCTCGTCGCGAAAACGGACGTGGCGCTCCGAAGGCTCGGCGCCGACCTCGCGGCGCGCAGGGTCGTGCGCCGGTACGCCGCGCTGTCGTGGGGCCACATCAACGGCGACCGCCTCACAGTCGACAAGCCGGTTGCTCGCGATCCGCGAGACCGAAAGCGCATGGCAATCGTCACTAGCGGACGAGCGGCGAAGACGGATTTCGTGCGACTGGCCCGGTTCGAGTCTGTCGATTTGCTGCGCGCGCACCTCCACACGGGGCGCACGCATCAGATCCGCATTCATCTCGCATCGGTGGGACACCCCGTGGTGGGTGATGACATGTACGGTGGGGGCGGTGGGCGGCGGCTGGTCGGGCTGCCGCAGCACCGGCATTTCCTCCATGCGGCGTGGCTGATCTTCCCGCATCCGGTCACCGGCGAATCCGTCGAGCTTCGCTCGCCTCTTCCGGCCGAGCTGCAGCGATCCCTCGCTGCGGTCGCGGAGTCGGAGGCGTTGCTGGTGCACCCGGATCCGCTGGACGATCTTGGCTTCTACCGCCTCACTACCTGACACTCCGTCCGACATAGCGCCCCGCCAGCTGCTCCTCTTTCGGCTGGCGGATCGGATCGGTGGCATCGAGCTGGAGATCGTGCGGGAGATCCTTCCGCCCTCTCCCGCAACGCGCCTCCCGGGCGCCCCGTCCTACGTCCGCGGGCTGATCAATGTCCGGGGGACGGTCATCACGGTCGTCGACCTCGTCGCCCGCCTCTCTGACCGATCGGCCCGTCCGGACGGCCCCATCATGCTCGTGGAGCACCAGGGGAAGGTCATCGGCGTGGCCGTGGACGAGGTCATCGAGGTCCAGCCCGTCCCCCCGGACGGCTGGCAGACCCCAATTGGCGACCTTCTCCCCGGCGGAATCGTCTACGCCATGGGGGAGATCGACTCCCAAACCGTGCTCCTGCTCGACATCCCCGGATTGCTCACGCACCTGCTCGTTTAACGGAGGCTCAGGGTGAGTCACACTGTACTGATCTGCGACGACGCGGTCTTCATGCGCACCATGATCTCCGACATCCTGGAAGAGTCGGGATACGAGATCGTCGGACAGGCCGAGACGGGGGTGCAGGCGATCGAGCGGTACAAGTCGCTGCGTCCCGATCTGGTGACGATGGACATCGTGATGCCCGACATGGGTGGCATCGATGCCGTACGCGAGATCACGAGCTTCGATGCGAATGCGAAGATCCTGATGTGCAGCGCGATGGGGCAGCAGGCGCTCGTCGTCGAGGCGATCCAGGCGGGTGCGAAGGACTTCGTCGTGAAGCCGTTCCAGCCGAGCCGCGTGCTGGAAGCCGTGCAGCGCGTGCTGGGTTGAGCGGTCCCGAGCTGAGCGAGGGACACTAACCGTGGATCTGGCGAAATACGCCGCACTCTTTCAGTCCGAGAGCCGCGAGCAGCTCTCGACGATCAACGAGGAGCTGCTCGCGCTCGAGCGCACGCCATCGGCATCGGAGCCGGTGAGCGCCGTCTTTCGCGCGGTGCACTCGATGAAGGGGATGAGCGCGACGATGGGCTATGCGTCGGTGACGGCGCTCGCGCACGAGCTCGAGTCGCTGCTCGATCGCGTGCGTCACGCCGAGATCGTGATCGACCGCGCGGTGACGGATACGCTCTTCGCCGCCGTCGACGCGCTCGAGCGCGCGGTGGAGATCGAGGTCGCCGGCGGATCGGCGGAAGAAGCCGCGGCGCCGGCGCTCGCGCGGCTCCAGGCACTCGAGGGCGCGCGTGTGGGCGCGCGCGCGTGTGACCTCCTGCCGATGACGACGCAGGAGTACGCGATCCCGTCCGGAGCCACGAACGGCATCTCGCGCGCGCCGCGCACGATTCGCGTGGAGCTGCGCCGGCTCGACGGGCTCACGAATCTCTCGGGCGAGCTGCTCGTCGCGCGCGGGCGGCTCAACGACGTGGCGCACGAGATCGCCGACCCCGCGCTCGACGAGGCGCTCGCGCAGGCGTCGCGGCTCATCACCGATCTCCACGATGAGATCATGGCGAGCCGGATGGTGCCCGTCGGGCAGGTGTTCGACCGCTTCCCGCGCCTCGTGCGTGACGCTGCGCACGCACTCGCGAAGGAGATCGAGCTCACGCTCAACGGCCGCGAGATCGAGCTCGATCGCTCGATGCTCGACGAGATCGGCGAGCCGATCGTGCATCTGCTGCGCAACGCTGCGGATCACGGGATCGAGCTCCCCGACGCTCGCGAGCGCGCGGGCAAACCGCGCGCCGGGCAGCTCACGCTCACGGTGGAGCGCGAGCGTCAGATGGTGACGATGCGCGTGCACGACGACGGTCGCGGCATCGACCGCGAGCAGGTCCTCGCCCGCGCCCGCGCGCAGGGACTCGTCGATGCGACCGTCGAGTCACTCTCCGACGACGAGCTGATCCGCATCATTGGCCGACCGGGCTTCAGCACGGCCGAGAAGGTGACGGATATCTCGGGGCGCGGCGTGGGCATCGATGTCGTGCTCACGCGCGTGCGCGCGCTCGGCGGCGCGGTCGAGATTCATTCGGTGCGGGGGGAGGGCACCACGGTGACGCTGCGCCTCCCCGTCACCCTCGCGATCGTGCGCTCGCTGCTGGCGCGCGTCGGCGACGAGATGTACGCGGTGCCGATGACGCACGTACGCGAGACCGTCGACCTCACGCAGAACGCGCGGCGGCGCGTGCAGGGGCGCGAGGTCATGCTGTTGCGCGACGAAGTCCTGCCGCTGCTCAACTTCCGCGAACTCGTCGGGCTTCCCGAGGCGCACTTCGTCAGCGTGGACGGAACGACGCAAGTGATAGTGATCGAGAGCGAGGGGCGGCGCACGGGGCTCGTGGTCGATGAGTTTGCTGGGCAGCAGGACATCGTGGTGAAGGGATTCGACGGCGTGCGTGACGGGCTGACGTTGTTCAGCGGCGCAACCATTCTGGCCGACGGCGCACCCGCGCTGATCGTCGACGTTAGCAGTCTTCATTAGGGAGCGCGCGATGGCGGACCTGCTGCAACTCAACACGATGGAGCTGGACGCGCTCCGTGAGACCGCGAACATCGGCGCGGGACACGCCGCGACCGCGCTCTCGCAGATGACCGGCGATACGATCATGATCACCGTCCCGACGATCACCATCGCCGCGCTCGAGGACGTTCCGTCGCGCATCCTCCCCGAGGAAGAGCCGATCGTCGCCGTCCTCATGCAGATGATGGGCGACCTCACGGGGCGCACGCTGCTCGTCTTTCCGCATCCCACCGCCGTCCGTCTCGCGCAGCTGATGCTCCGCCGACCCACCGTCGCCAACGGGCCCTTCGGCGAGCTCGAACAGTCGGCGATCAAGGAGGCTGGCAACATCCTGAGCGGCGCCTACATGAATGCGCTCAGCGAGTTCATGGGGCTCATGCTCCTCCCGTCGCCGCCGAGTCTCGCCATCGACATGTCGACGGCCGTGCTCAACACCGCGTACCTGCAGTTCGGAACCGAGCGCGACATGGTCGTCGCCGTGGAGACGCAGTTCTTTCTGAAGGGCGAGGGCGAAGAGCTGCGCGGCTTCTTCCTTCTCCTTCCCGATGCGGCATCGCTGCAGGTCATTCTGCGCGCGGTGAAGCTCCTGTGAGCGAGAACGGCAAGGCAACGACGCCGATTTCCGAGCGTGATCGCGATATCCTGCGGTCGTTCGCGCGGCGCATCGATGGCTCGGATGCGGGCGCGCACAACAACCTCGGCGTTCTCTACTACAACAAGGGGATGTACGAGGACGCGGTGGCGGCATTCGCGCGCGCGCTCGAGATCGATCCGAAGATGCAGGTCGCCCAGCGCAATCTGGAGGTCGCGTACTTCCACACGGGTTACTACGATCGTCGCGTCGCCGAGCTGCGCGACCGGCTTCGCGCGCACCCGGATGATCGCGATGCGCGCTGGGAGCTCGGCCGCGCGTACGCCGCCATCGGTGACGGGAAGGAGGCGGTCGCAGAGTTCAACGCGATCCTGCAGTACGCTCCGAACGACATCGGCGCGATCGTGCAGCTCGGACTCGCGGAGAAGGCCAACGGCGATCTCGAGAAGGCACAGTGCTGGCTCGACCGCGCGCTCGCACTCGACGACAAGAGCCCGCTCGTGCATCAGTACATTGGCGAGGTGCTCTACAATCGCGGCCTGAACGACCAGGCACTCGCTGCGCTCCATCGGTCGATCGAGCTCTCCCCCGAGAATGCCGATGCGCACTATCTCCTCGGCTTTGTCCTCGGAGATCTCGGCCGGCACGAGGAGGCGCGCATGTCCACGAAGCGCGCGATCCAGCTCAATCCGTCGCTCTCGCGCGCTCAGGCGAATCTCTCGATCGATCGGTACAACACGGCGCGCTACAACGAGCTCGTCCCCGAGCGGCAGGAGCGGCGCTCGTCTGCGCTCGAGCTCTCGACCGACGGGCATCTCGCGCACTACAACCTTGGCCTCGCCTTCCGTCAAAAGGGCTACTACGCGGAGGCACTCAAGGAGTACCGCCTCGCGCTCGACCGCAACGAGGATGAGAATCTCGTTCGCCAGGCGATGGCCGAGGTGCATCTGCTGAAGAAGGATGCGTCGGCCGCCATCGAGTTGTACGATCAGATCCTGCTCGCGCAGAACGACTCGCCGAAGCTCTGGTGCGAGCGCGGGGTGGCGCTCCATCAGCAGGGGCAGCACGCCGCGGCCGCCGCGAGCTACCGGCGCGCGCTCCAGATCGATCCGGCGTACGCGATCGCGCACAACAACCTGGGCGTCGCGCAGTATCACGCCGGCGAGACCGAGGCTGCGGTGGACTCGTTCCGTGCAGCGCTCTCGTCGCAGCCGAACTTCGTGAAAGCGTGGCTCAACCTCGCGCTGCTGCTTTTCCGCGGAAAGCGTCTGCAGCTCGGCCTCGAGTCGTACCGGCAGGTACTGATGCTCGAGCCGGAGCAGGCCGTGGCGTGGAATGGCGTCGGGCTCGTGCTGGCGGAGCTCAAGAAATTCGAGGACGCGCGCAACGCATTCGGCCGCTCGATCCACTCGCGGCCGACCTTCGCGGAGGCGCACTACAACCTCGGCTTCACCCTCTCGAACCTCGGCGACTTCGAGGGTGCGCTGCGGGCGACCAAGCGTGCGCTCGAGCTCGACCCGTACTACACGCCGCAGAAGTTCGAGCTCGCGATCGATGTCGAGTACGAGGATCCGGATCTCTCGATCGCGCCGGAGCTGGGCGGGGGCGAGCACACGGCCGCGGGCGTCGAGAGCTTCGCCTTCGACGCGGAGCTGCTCGACTCGCTGTTCACGCAGCTCGCGCCGGAGATGCCAGCGGAGCCCGAGCCGAGGAAATCAGCCGAGGTCGTGGTGGCGCCGGAGCAGTTCTTCGTGCTCGCGCACGACTATCTCGCGAAGGGGATGCTCGACCGCGCCGTCGTCGAGGCGAATCGCGCGCTCGTGCGCGGCGCGCCGACGGCGGAGGGGTTCGCGATTCTCGGCGACATCTTCATGCGGCAGGGACTCTTCGGCGAGGCGCTCGAGCGCTATCGGACCGCGCGTGTAACGGCTCCGCTCGACGCAAAGCTCCTCGCCGGCGAGACGCGCGCACTGCTGGCCATGGATCGCGTCGTCGAGGCGCGCGCGACGGCCGAGACGCTGCTCGGCGTCGATGGCGGATCGGTGGAGGCGCTCCTGCTCACCGCTGCGGCGCGCGCGCGTGCCGGCGATCCTGCGGCGGCGCGCGAGCTGCTGCGCAGCGCGCGCCGGCTCGCCCCTGCGCGCGCCGACGTCCTCAAGGAGTTCGGTGATGTCGCGCGGCTCGCGGGCGATGTGGATGGGGCGATCGCGGCGTACCGCAACGCGCTCGATCTCGATCACGACTTTGCGGTGGTGCACTACGAGCTGGCGCGGCTGCTCGCCGAGCGCGGAGAGCCGGCGAAGGCGGAGGAATCGCTGCTTGCGGCGCTCGAGGCCGTGCCGACGTACGTCGAAGCGATGCTCGCGCTCGCGAACGTGCGCCGCCGCTTCGGACGCGTCGAGGCGGCGCTGCCGCCGCTGGTCGAGCTGCTCCGCCGAGATCCGTACAACATCGATGCACTGCTCTCGCTGAGCGAAGTGCTGCTCGAGCTCGATCGCCATGACGACGCCGCGATCTCGATCGACCGCGTGCTGCGCTTCGACCCGCGTCACGTGCTCGCGCTCTTCCTCAAGGGGCAGCTGTTGGCCGACCGTCACCGCTATCGCGACGCGATCTCGACGTGGCAGCGCGTCGTCGAGCTCGAGCCTGACGGCGACCACGCGCGACGCGCGCGACGCGAATCGCGTACGGCCGCCGATCTCCTCCGAATCTTCAAGAGCCGTCAGGAGGTCGCGTAGATGGCGATCGAGGGACCACTCCGCGAGCTCGGCATTCACGACGTCTTTCAGCTGCTCGACCTCAGCCGAAAGACCGGCGCGCTCACGGTCACATCCGTGCTGCGCGACAACCAGGGGACCGTTTACTTCGACCACGGCGCCGTGGTATTCGCGGCGATCCGCAGCAACCCGCATCCCCTCGGCGAGCTGCTGCTCCGTAGCGGGAAGATCACGGAGGCCGACCTCGCGCGCGCGAGGGACTCGCAGCGCGCGTTGCAGTCGCGCCGGATGCTCGGAGAGCTACTCGTCGAGAGCGGCTCGCTCACGAGCAAGGAGCTCGAGCGCCAGGTGCGCTTCCAGGTGGAGGAAGTCGTGTTCGAGCTCATGTCCTGGCGCGAGGGCTTCTTCTCCTTCGAGGAGCAGGAAGTGAGCAACGCGCCAGCCGAGGCGAACATTCGCATCTCGACGGAATCGCTGCTGATGGAAGCCGCACGGCGCATCGACGAATGGTCGCGTATCGAAGGGAAAGTCGCGCACCTCGGCGTCATCCCCGTGCTCGCCCCCGTCGCGGATGATCATCCCGGCTTTCTCGATCTGCGTCCGCGCGAGTGGGAGGTGCTGGCCGAAATCGATGGCTCGCGCGATCTGCGCGCGATCGCGACGCTGCTTGCGCAGAGTGAGTTCGACGTGGCTCGCGTCGCATACGGGCTACTCTCTACGGGAATCGTGGAGCTGCGCAACGGCGTGCATCCGTCGGAAGCGCCGGAAGACGGAGCGACGCCGGCATCGCCGACCACCGTCGCGCCACTCGAGGCTGCCGCCTCCGCGCTCCACTCCGGAGAGCCGCAGGTGGCGCTCGCGATCTGCGAGCGCATCACGGCGGAAACCCCGGAGCTCGCCGAAGGACACCTGTTGTACGCGCGCGTGCTCAACCGGCTCGGCCGCCAGGACGACGCGGCGATCGCCGTCGCTCGCGGCATCGAGGCCGATCCGCTGAATGCCGAGCTGCACGCGGAGAGCGGCTACTGCGCCGCGTGGGCGGGAGACTATCTCGACGCGCTCGCATCGTGGGAGCGGTCGCTGCGCCTCAATCCCGGAAGTCCCGACGCACAACGAATTCGAGCGGCGCGCGATGCGGCGAGCCGCCTCCGCTGCCTGCTGCAGGAGCACATCGATGTCTGATGAGATCAGAAGGCTCAGTGAGGAGCTCGCGCGCGATCCGTCGAGCCTCGTGTTCATGCAGCTCGGCGAGGCGTTGCGCCGCGCGGGGCAGCTCGACCTGGGGCTCAAGGTCGCGCACCGCGGTCTCGAGCGGCACGCGCACAACGCGGATGCGCACGATCTGCTCGCGCGCATCCGCGTCGATCGAGGCGAGCTGCAGGAAGCCTTCGACGAGTGGGACATGGTGCTCCGCCTCGCGCCGAGTCATGTCGGTGCGCGGAAGGGGATGGGATATGTCCTCTTCAAGCAGGGGAAGCTGGGCGAGGCCGAACAGCATCTCAGTCAGGCGGCGACGCACGATCGCGGCGACTCGTCGATCGCGACCGCCCTGCGCATGGTGCGTCGGCTGTTGCGCTACGCGCACGTCGCCGGCAACGGCAACGGCGGCGCGCCCGGGCACGCCGAGCTCCTCGCGGCGCAGCGGCGAGTGGAGGAGGAGGCACGACTGCTCTTCGCCGACATCCTCGGCGAGGGTGAGCATACGGCGCTGCTGCTCAACGCCGACGGGCTCGTGGCCGCGGGGTTGTACATCACCGCCGACGGAGAGGATGTGTCGCAGGAAGTCGGCGCGGCGCTGACCGGCGTGCGCGATGAGGCGCTGCGCGCGGTCCGCCATCTCGATCTCGGCGCGTGGAAGGCGGTAGTGTACGAGACCGATCTCGCGACGGTTGCGCTCGCGCCTGCGATTGACGAGTCGATGGTGCTCGTCGCTGCGGGACGTTCGGTGCCGCTTGGCTTCGTCCGGCGCGTGCTGGACCGATGCGTGCAACGCGCCACCAGCTGGCTCGAGGAGGTCGCATGAGCACGACACCATTCGAAAGCGTGCTCTCGCTGCTTATTCGCCAGCGGGGGGTGCTCGGTTGTCTCGTCGTCGGAGAGGCGGACGGGATCATCGTCGACTCCAACGTGCAGGTGGGAATCCAGGCGAACGTCGTCGCAGCGCTCGCGGCTGCGCTGTACCGGAAGGCGCGTCTCACCTCTGCTGCGGCGGGGCTCAGCGCAATCGGCTTTCTGCAGCTCGAGGCGGAGCGCGGACACATTTGTGCGATCGGCCGCGACGGGCTCGTGCTGGTGACGCTGGCGGAGCCGCGCGCGCACATCGGGCGCATTCGCGGTGCGATGCTCGAGTCGCTAAGCGTGCTCGCGTGAGAACCCATGTCGCGGAGCCCTGGATCGAGGCGCCGCTCCAGACCTTCGTCGATGACGCGCGGGCGCTCTTCGCGCTCCTGCTGCACCCCAATGGCCAGGTGATGGGGCAGTTCGGCTTCACACGCGCCGTCGACGTCATGGCTGCGTGCGCGCTCGCGGCCGCCATTCACGCCTCCGCTGGGGAGCTGGGCAGGGAGCTGGATGGGAAGCCCTTCCGCGAGATGTATCATGCAGGGAAGGACCGGCAGATCTTCATCGGCGATGTACCGACCACCCGGCACCGCTTCGTTTTTCTCACCGTTTTCGATGCGGAAAGCTCACTTGGGCTGGTTCGCATCTACTTTCAGGAGTTGTGCGCGCTGCTCGAGCACGCACAGCCGCCTGCGGCCCCGCAGACGCCGATTTCCGCCGCATCGCTCGAGCAGGATCTGAATCGCAACCTCGCCATTCTGTTCGGCCGCGCCCCGCGCGGTGCGGACGGCAGCGAGTCGTCCATCTCCCTCGCCTGACGCGCCGTGTCTCTGGTCAACTACGCCACCCGTGAGATCACCTGCAAGATCGTCTACTACGGCCCGGGACGGTCCGGGAAGACGACGAATCTGCATTACATTTACGAACAGGTGCCGGGAGACCGCAAAGGGCAGATGGTCTCCCTCGCGACGCAGACGGATCGCACGCTTTTCTTCGATTTTCTGCCGCTCGACCTGGGTACGATCTCGGGCTTCTCGACGCGCTTTCAGCTCTACACCGTCCCCGGCCAGGTGTACTACCAGGCGACGCGGAAGCTCGTGCTGCACGGCGCCGACGGCGTCGTCTTCGTCGCCGACAGCCAGGCGAGGCAGCTTGCCGAGAATATCGAGAGCATGCAGGACCTTCACGCGAATCTGGCGGAACACGACATCGATGTGCGCTCCATGCCGCTCGTGATCCAGTACAACAAGCAGGATCTCCCCAAGTCGCTGATCTCGAGCGTGCCGGAGCTCGAGGATGCGCTGAACTTTCGCGAGGTTCCGTCGTTCGCGGCGGATGCGCTGCACGGCACCGGCGTGTTCGAGACGCTGCGCGGAATCGCCGGACTCGTGTTGCGCCGCCTGAGCGCGGGCACGAGCACGCCACCGGCTGCCGCGGCCGCGGGAGGCCGCTGACGGTGGATCTCGATCCGCGGTACCGCTTCGAGAATTACATAGTCGGGGGCGCCAACCGGCTCGCCGTTTCCGCGGCGCGAGCGGTGGGGCAGTCCCCCGGCACCTCGTACAACCCGCTCTTCATCTACAGCAGCTCCGGGCTCGGCAAAACGCATCTCATGCTCGCGATCGGACACCTCGCGCGCTCGCTCAATCCACAGATCACGGTGGAGTACGTGACCCTCGAGGAGTTCATCGAGGAGCTCAACCACGCGATCGGCGACAGCGCGATGGAGCTGTTTAAGCAGCGGTTCCACATGGTGGACATGCTGCTCCTCGACGATGTGCAGTTCCTCGCCGGCCGCAAGGAAACGCAGAACGAGATGCTCCGCCTCTTCAACACGCTGCAGCGTGCGGGGAAGCAGGTGGTGCTCACGAGCGACCGTCCACCATCGGAGATCGCCGACCTCGATGAGCGGCTGATCACGCGGCTGACGGGCGGACTGGTCGTCGACGTCGGCACCCCGGATTACGAGACGCGCGTGGCGATCCTCCGCAGCAAATGCGAGGAGCGCGGCGTCGTCTTCGAGGCGGGGGTGCTGGATGAGGTTGCGCGCATCAATTTCACGAACGTGCGCGAGCTGCAGGGCGCGCTCAATCGCCTGATCGCCTGCCAGACGCTCGAGGAGGCGCCGGTGACCGCACGCAGCGTGCGCGAGCTGCTCGGCGAGAAGCCGGACACGCCGCTGCTCGTTCCGTCGCAGGCGCGCGGGCAGGAGTTCGCGAGCTTCCTGTCGGATCTGAGCGAGGTCGTCTCCCAGCACATCGACAGCTGGCGCGTGCGCGTCGTCGAGGCGGTCACCTATTGGCACCAGCTCGGCTACGTCACGCTCGTGCTTGAACGCACGCTCGAGGCGGCGGAGGAGCCCGATGTCGACACGCTGCTCTCGCGCTACGAGGCGTCGATCCGACGGCTGCGCGAGCTCGAGGCGGAGGCATCCAAGATCGACACGGGGCTCGCGGCGAGTGAGCTGTTCAAGGATCCCGAGCGCGTGGGCGAGGCGGAGCTCGTGCTCGCACGCATCGTCGGGGGCGCGGAGCCGCCGCCCGGACCGGATCCCGCGCTGACTCGCTCGGAGCTCGAGGTCGGGGCGTCGAACCAGCTCGCGGTCCACGCCGTCGACACGATCATCGACGAGCCGGGGAAGAAGTACAATCCGCTCTTCGTATATGGTCCTCCCGGCGTCGGGAAGACACATCTCCTCAACGCGCTCGGCAACGAGCTCATTGCGCAGAGCGGCGGCGCGTTCACCGTCGCGGTGGTGAACGCCTCGCAGTTCATCGACGAGCTGATCGCGGCGCTGCAGGAGGAGCAGATCGAGAAGTGGCGCGCGCGCTATCGCGTGGTCGACGCGCTCATCCTCGACGACGTCGACAAGTGCGCAGGGAAGGAGCGCTCGCAGGAGGAGCTCTTTCACATCTTCAATAGCCTGTTCTACAACGGACGGCAAATCGTCTTCGCGAGCGCGCACGCGCCGAAGGCGATCGAGGGACTCGAAGAGCGGCTTCGCTCGCGCTTCGAGGGCGGGCTCGTGGTCGAGATCCAGCCGCCGGATCACGCGCTGCGCGAAAAGCTCTACGCGCGCTATCTCGCGGATGTGGGCGAGCGACTCGACCGCCCGCTCATCGACTTCCTCGCGTCGCGCTCTGTGGCGAGTGTGGCCGAGATGCGCGGCATCATCGACCGGTTGATGAAGGCCGCAGATGTCGTCGGGGTGCCGCTCACCGCCTCGTTCGCGCGCAAGGAGCTGGAGGGCGGTGCCACGGCGCCGGCGCCATCGAAGCAGTCGAACGGCCGTGATGCCGATTCGTTCTTCCTCGACGAGGAGAAGATCCTCTGGGACTGGCCTGATGTCACGGGCCGCGCGATCGAGGAGTTCCGCTAAGTGGCGATCAAGGGGAGTCTCCGCGAAGCGAGTCTGCCGGACGTGCTGCAGTTGCTGGCGATGGGACAGAAGACCGGCTGTCTCTCCGTCACCGACCGCAACAACTTCGGCTACATCTACTTCGATCGCGGCCGCATCTCCTACGCGTCCATCGTCAACCGACGCGACCGGCTCGGCGACACGCTGGTGAAGAACAACGTCATCACGCAGCGCGAGCTCGACGCCGCGATCGATGCGCAGGCCACGCAGCAGCGTAACAAGCGGCTCGGCGAAATCCTGATCGAACAGCATATCCTCACCCGGGAAGAGCTGCATCGCTACATCCGCGTGCAGATCGAAGAAGCCGTTTACTATCTCTTCACCTGGATGCAGGGGACGTTCAGCTTCGAGGCGGACATGCGCCCCGACGATCACGACGTCCTCGTCTCGATCAACCCCGAATCGCTGCTGCTCGAGGGCGCGCGCCGCGTCGACGAATGGAGCCTGATCGAAAAGAAAGTGCCGAGCTTCGATCTCATTTTCGAGCTCGATGCCGGACGTCTTGCCGCGAGTGACGCGCAGCTCACCCCCGCGCAGCACCAGCTCACGCCGTTGATCGACGGGCGGCGTGACGTCACCGCGCTCATCGAGGCCTCGGGGCTCGGCGACTTCGAAGTCGGCAAGGCGCTCTACGGTCTCGCGACGGCAGGCTTCATCCAGCGCGTCGGCAAGTCCCGCCCGCAGGATGACGTCGTGCGCGAGGCGCGCGTGGAGGAGCATCGCAACCTCGGCGTCGCCTTCTACCGCACCGCGATGTTCGAGGAGGCGACGCGCGAGTTCCGTCGCGTGATTGAGCTGCACGACAGCGATGTGCAGGCGCGCTTCTTCCTCAGCCTCGTCTCGATGCGCGACGGGCGCTGGTCCGAGGCGGTGCTCACCCTGCGCGAGGCGGCTGCGCAGCCGACGGCGCGTCCGTCGATCTTCCACAACCTCGCGTACGCGCTCGAGCGACTCGGCAATCTCGACGAGGCGCGCGAGATGCTGCACGAGGCGATCGCACGCGGCGGTGGCGATGATCCGCGCATCCGCACGTCGTTCGGGGTGCTCGCACTCCGGAGCGGCGAGGTCGACGAGGCTAACGCATCACTCGCCTCGGCGCGCGCGCTGCTCGGCAAGCGACTCCCGTCGCCAGCGTGGTTCCACTACGCGTCGCTCGCCGCCGGACTCGCGGGCGATCTCGATCGCGCGCTCGAGCTCATCACCGAGGGCGTGAAGGCACATCCGCATGCCGCGGTGCTCGGCAACACCCTCGCCGCGGTGCACGAGCGGCGTGGCGACTATTCCGCCGCGGCGCTCGCAGCCGAGGCGGCGATGGACGACGGAAGTCCGATTCCGCAGCTCCACAAGAATCTCGGCGACTACTTCTATCGCGCGCTGCGGTACGAGGAGGCGCTCGACCAGTATCAGCGCGCGATCAAGCTCAACCCCGCGCTCGGCGATGACGTCTACTTCAAGCTCGGCAACATCCGCTTCAAGTGGCAGGAGAAGGATCAGGCGCTCGCGTACTGGGAGCGCTCGCTCGCGCTCAACCCCGACAACGAGATTCTGCGCACGAATCTCGAGCTGGCGCGCTCCGGCGCATCATGACCGACGTCCCACTCGAAGACGATGGCTACCTCGCACTCACGGGAAAGATCACCCGGGAGCGCGGCTTCGGCTGCGCGAGCTACAAGGAGAAGTGCGTGCGCCGCCGCATCGCGGTTCGCATGCGCGCGCGCGGGGTGCACACGTTCGAGGACTACGGCTACGTGCTCGATCGCGATGTGCACGAGTACGAGCTCCTCCTCGACGCGCTCACCATCAACGTCACGAAGTTCTTCCGCAACCCCGAGACCTTCGCTGCGGTCGCCCGCGAGCTCGTCCCCGCGTTGTACGCGCGCGTCGAGCCGCAGCTGCGTCTCTGGAGCGCGGGATGCGCATCGGGAGAAGAAGCCTACTCGCTCGCGATGCTGATGCACCGCTACGCCACCGCGGAAGGGCGCCGCTTCGAGCGCGTCGAGGTGCTTGGCACCGACGTCGACCGGGCGAGCCTGTCCACGGCCGAGCGCGCGGTGTATCTCGAGCCGACGCTCTCAGACACGCCTGCGGAGCTTCGGCAGCTGTATTTCTCGATGCAGCCGCCGTATCGCATTTCCGCGGACGTGCGCGCGCGTGTGCACTTCCGTCGCCTCGACCTGCTGCTCGAGCCGTTCCCCGAGCCGCAGCATCTGATCTGCTGTCGCAACGTCATCATCTATTTCGATCGTGTCACGCAAGAAGCGCTCTTCGAGAAATTCGCAGCCGCGCTGCTCCCCGGTGGCTTCCTCGTGCTCGGTCGCGTCGAGACGCTCTTTGGTCCCGCACGCACCCTCTTCGCGCCGGTGGACTCGCGCGAGCGGCTCTTCCGGCGCCTGTGAAGGAAATCAGCGTGCGCGTTGCGGATGCCGCGGTCGGGAAGGGAGACGTGCTGCTCTCCACCCTTGGGCTGGGCTCGTGCATCGCCATCGCCCTCTACGACTCACGCGCGCACGTCGCGGGACTCGCGCACATCCTGCTACCGAGCGAAGCGCTCGCGCGCGACCGTGACAACCGCGCAAAGTTCGCGGCGACCGCGGTGCCGTTGCTACTCGAGCGCATGCGTGCGCTCGGCGCCAGAGATGCGTACATCGTCGCCAAGCTCGCCGGCGGTGCCAGCATGTTCACCTCCCTCCTGACGCAGGGTGGTCCGGCCATCGGCGAGCGGAATCTCATCGCGACGCGCATCGCGCTCTCGAGTCATGGCATTCGTGTGCTGGGCGAGGATGTCGGTGGCGGACACGGTCGCAGCGTCTTTCTGCACGGATGCGATGGACGCGTCGAGGTGAGGTCGATGCGGAAGGGCTGTGTCGTCCTCTAGCCGCCTTCCGACGGTGCTCGTCGTCGACGACAGCGCCTTCATGCGCAAGCTGGTCTCGGAGCTCATCGAGGGATCCGCTGAATTCCAGGTAATCGGCACCGCGCGTCACGGCATTGACGCGCTGCAGAAGGTACAGTCGCTGCAGCCGGACATCGTGACGCTCGACATCGAGATGCCGGAGCTCGACGGCATCGGCGCGCTCGAGCGCATCATGCGTGAGGCGCCGCGCCCCGTCGTAATGCTCACTGCAGCGTCGGGCGCAGGCGACGAACTGGCGCTGCGCGCGCTCGAGCGCGGCGCGGTGGAGTTCGTGCGCAAGCCGTCGGGGCCGATCAGCCTCGATCTCATCACGATTCGCGACGAGCTGCTCGTCGCCCTCCGCGCGGCGACGCAGGTGAATCTCGCGAGCGTGCACGACACGGCGCTCGCGTCGTCGCACCAATTATCGGCGGCGCACGCCACCGGGGCGCCCGCGCGCTTCGTAATCGCCATCGCCGCGTCGACCGGTGGCCCGCGCGCGCTGGCGGAGCTCGTTCCCGCGCTTCCCGCACAGCTCGAGGCCGCCGTCCTGATCGTACAGCACATGCCACCCGGCTTCACGAAGACGCTGGCCGAGCGCCTCGATTCGCTGAGCGCTCTGGCGGTGCGCGAGGCGCAGCATGGGGAGACCATCGAGCCCGCGCACGTCTACATCGCACCCGGCGGCATGCACATGCGGGTGCAGAGCGTCGGGCGCGCGCGCGTCATCATGCTCGACGACTCGCCGCCCGTGTGGGGGGTGCGTCCTTCCGCGGATCCACTCTTCCGTTCCGTGGCGGAATCGGCGGGCGCGGCGGCGATCGGCGTCGTGCTCACGGGAATGGGGCGCGACGGCGCGGCGGGGCTGCGCGCGATGCGGGATGCGGGAGGCACCGGCGTCGCGCAGGATCGCGAGAGCTCGATCATCTTCGGCATGCCCCAGGCGGCGGCCATTGCGGGGGGCGCCACGATGGTGCTCCCCCTGGCATCGATCGCCCCGGCGCTCGCCACCCTCGTGCGTGCCGGCGTCGATGTGACCGGAGGCCACGGCGACCGGTCCATTTACGGGGGCGCGAGCGCCCGATGAACGCCACCACGGTCCTCACCGAGCTGCTCCTGCTGCGGCAGGGCGCCGAATTCTTCGCGCTCGAGCTCACGGCGGCGGTGGAGGCGCTCGAGCTCCCTGCGCTCGCGCCGCTCCCCGACGCACCCGCATCGCTGCTCGGCATGCTGACGGACCGTGGCGCCGCGATGCCGGTCTTCTCCGCTAGCCGAATTCTCGAGGTCGAGGGGCGCGGTGCGGGGGACGAAGTGCTCGTGATCGTGCGCGATGGCGATCGGCAGGTTGGTCTGGTAGTCGATGAAGTCGAGGATGTGATCATGGTGGATCTGACGACGATGCAGCGGCCGATGGATTCGATGCGCGGCGACGGAGTCGTCTGCGGCGTCGTGCACGCGCGCTCGCGCCTCGTCGCGGTGCTCGACGCGAGCGCGGTCGTACGGATCGGCGTGCGCACACTTCCGGATCGCGCATGACCACCGCCGTCGCGCCGCAGCAGCTCGTCACCTTCCGCCTGGGCGACGATCAGTTCGCCGTCGATATCTTTGCCGTCGAGCGCGTGCTGCGCTACACGGCGCCTGCGGTTCTGCCGAACCTTCCGGCGTGGATCGACGGCGTCATCGAGCACGGCGGTCGCGTCGTCCCGCTCATCGATCTGCGCACGCGCTTTGGCATGCCGCGCTTGTCTCCGCGCCCCGAGCATCGCATTCTGGTGCTGGCGATCGGCGACGATCTCCTCGGTGTGTCGGTGGATTCGGTGCACGAAGTGATGTCCGTCGCGCCGGGGGACATCGAAGCACCTCCGCCGCTCTTTCGCGGGCTGCAAGCCGATTATCTGCGGGGCCTCGTATTCGGTGAGGGCTCGGTCATCATCTTCCTCGACGTGGCGCGCGTACTTACTTCCTCCGAGCTCCTCGAGCTGACCCAGATCGTGGCGTCGCATGGCTGAGACCGAAGCCGCGACGTTCCGCGCGCGCTATGCCGCCATCGAGGCGCGCCTCGAGGCCGCCACCGCGGCCACCGAGCGCGACGAGATCAAGGGCGAGATCATCGCGCTCTTCAAGCAGGTCGAGCTCGAGCTCACCCAGCTCGGCGCGCTGCGCGAGGATGTCAAGAAGCTCGTCGAGAAGTGGAAGCAGGTGCAGCAGAGCTCCGCGCCGTCGATCGCACCGGAGTTCGGCACCGATCGGCCGGTGATGGTGGCCGATCACATTGGCGCATCCACCTTCGTCGAGAAGGGGTGGAGCCTCATCTCGCTCGGTGATCACGAAGGCGCGGAGCGGGCGCTCAAGCGCGCGCTGGAGCTCTCGCCGAATGATCCGCAGACGGAGTCGCTGCTGGGCTGGGCGCAGATGCTCCAGGAGAAGTACGACGAGGCACTGCTCAACTTCCAGAAAGTACTGATGCGCCAGCCGACGAATTCGCTCGCGCGCATCAACCTCGGCTACATCTGCCTCAAGAAGCGTATCTTCGGCGAGGCGATCGAGCATCTCTCCAAGGCGATTCGGCTGGACAACGACCGCAAGGCGACGCTGTACGCGCACTTCTATCTCGGACTCGTGTACGGCGAGCGCGAGATGTACGAGGACGCGCAGACCTTCTTCCGCAAGACACTCGCGCTTGGCCCGAATCTCATCGAGGCCTACTATGAGCTGGGACGCTCGCTCTGGTTCGATGGCAAGCGCGAGGAGGCGAAGCAAGTGTGGCGTGACGGGCTCGCGGCCAACAAGTTCAATCCATGGGGCAAGCGCTGTGGGGAGATGCTGAAGCACGTCGAAGAGGGTGGGGCGCCCGCTCGAAACGCCTAGCGCGACTCGCGCTCGGGACATCGCTCGCGCTGATTGGCGCGGAAACGGCAGGAGCCGCCAGCGCACACGTCGCTGCGCAACTCGCTGAGACGCAGCGGCTCGATGGCGGCCGCTTCACGATCGTCGCCTTTCCCGCCGATCTTCCGCTCGCGCGCACGCTGCTGGCCGAGGCGCAGCGCAACGACAGCTTTCCCGGACTGCCGCGCCCGCGCGAGCGTGCGCTCGTGGCGATCGCGCCGGATGCGCGCCGGTTCCGCGAGTGGACCGGCGCCGGCGCGCCCGACTGGGGCGCCGCGATCGCGATTCCCGATCAGCATCGCATCGTGATGCAGGGGAGTGGCGCGGGCTCGGATGCCGGCGATCCGCGCTCCGTGTTGCGCCACGAGCTTGCGCACCTCGCGCTGCACGAGCAGCTCGGAGCGCTTCCGCCGCGCTGGTTCGACGAGGGATACGCGGGCTACGCAGCGGGAGAGTGGTCGCGCGACGAAGTGCTCTCGGCGAACATCGGACTCGTGTTGCACGGTATCCCTGCGTCGCTGGATTCACTCGAGGATGGCTTTCACGGCGGCGCGTCGCGCGCGTCCGGCGCGTACGCGCTCGCCTATCGTGCGGTGAACGACATGGCGGCGCTCGACCCGCGCCGCGGTCTCTCGCTCTTCTTCGCGTACTGGAAGGAGAGCGGCTCGATGGATGTGGCGATGCGGAAGGCGTTCGGGATCACGAAGAGCGGCTTCGAGTCCGACTGGCGCGCGCGGACCATGCGGCGCTACGGAGTCCTTGCGGTGCTCGCGAATCTCTCGCTCCTGGCCCTGCTTCTGGGCTTTCTGCTCGTGCCGCTGCTCTGGACGCGGCGGCGTCGCGACGGGCGCCGGATGACCGTCCTTCGTGCGGCCGAAGCGGAGAGCGAGCGCGCCGCACGAACGAGCGCGCTCGATGCGCTCCTTTCGGCAGCGCTCACCGCACCCCGGGAGCCACCTGAACGGTCCGGTAGTGTTGACTCTACGGAGAGCGGGTAAACGGCCCCACTTTCTTGACACCATGTTGCAGTGACCCTACACTACACCGAATGTCCCCTGAGGAATCCAACGTCACATCTCGCGCGCGTCCTTATCTCTGGTGGGGACTCGCGGTGCTCGCGCTGGCCGCCGGGTACGCGGATCTGATCCGCGGAGGCGAAACGATCGCCCCGATCCTGCTCGTGCTCGGTTATTGCGTGCTGGTGCCAATCGCCATCCTGAAGTAAGGTCGTCGCTCCATGTCGCCACGCACGTGCGGCAGCATCGCGAATGCATGCCGCGCGCGCTGGCGGTGCGCTACAGCGTTTGCGGAGGTCCGGGGCGAATAGCTCAGTTGGTTAGAGCGCCTGCCTTACACGCAGGATGTCGGGGGTTCGAGTCCCTCTTCGCCCATCGAGTTTTTGGCGGACCCCGCAGGTCCACGTCGGGGTATATCTGTTTACCGCATTGGAGGTAAGGATCTAGATGAGAATGACTCGTCAGTCGAAGCTCATGTTGGGTGTCGTCGCCCTGTCCATGGCCGCCAGTGCTCCAGCGCGTCTGGATGCGCAGGCTCGAAAAACGGAAGTCCTGCCGGACGAGACGCCGCGCGCGCTCGTCGTGGCCTTTCGCTCATCCGAGAAGGGCGCTGGCCCGCAGCTCGGCGAGAATATACGCACGAGGCTCCAGTCCGATATCCCGATCAAGCAGTTGTACGTCATTCCCAAGCCGACCATCTGCGCCAATCTCGAGGCCTCAGGGTTTCCCTGCGACAGCATGCCGGACGCGATCACTTCGCGCTTGCTCGCCACGTCGCTGCGCGCCGACTTCTACGTCGACGGCATCGTCACCAAGACGGCAACCGGCTACACGTCCAATGCCCGCCTCGTGCTGGCTCGCGACAACAGCATGGTTCAGCCGCTCCCCGTCGTCACCGGGAGCAAGCTCGGTGACCTCGCGGCGACGATCTCCAAGACGATCCTCGAGATTCGCAAGCAGCTCCCCGACGAGCGCATCTGCGAGACGAAGCTTGGGTCCGGCGATGCGGCGGGGGCGATCACCGCGGCGAAGGCCGCGATCACGGCCTATCCGCAGTCGTCGATTGGTCGCGTGTGTCTCGCCAATGCGCTGCTCAAGCAGGGTGCATCGGGCGACTCGGTCATTGCAGTAGCCAGCCAGGTCACCGCCATTGATCCGCGCAGCCGTCCCGCGCTCATCATGCTCGGCGACGCGTATGCGCAGAAGCAGGATTTCAATCACGCCGTGGAAGCGTGGACGAAGCTCATCGCCTCGTACCCGAAGGACGTCCAGCTCGTCTCGACGGTCGTCAACAAGATCGGACAGAGCGGCCAGGCAGCGGCGGCGAAGCCGATCATCGTTGCGGCGGTCGACTCGAACCCCGGCGATCCTGATCTCGTTCGCCTCAAGTACCTGATCCTTCTCGCGACGAAGGACTGCGCTGAAGCGACGGCCGCCGGCGAGCAGATGATCAAGGCAGATACGGCGTCCGCAGACACCACCTACTTCGCACGACAGACTGCCTGCTACGTCTCGGCCAGCGATCCGCAGAAGGCCTCGGCGACGGCAGCGCAGGGTGTGGCGAAGTTCAAGAGCAACGCTTCGCTCTGGTCGCTCTACGCGCAGACGCTTCGTCTCGCGGGACAGCTGCCACAGTCGCTCACCGCGGCGCAGACCGCGGTCAAGCTCGATCCGAAGACGGAACACGGCTACCTGCGCATCGCGCAAGCGCAGATCGACCTGAATCAGCCGGACAGCGCCATCGCTACGCTCAAACAGGCGGTGGCGGCGGGAGAGGATAAGTCGACGGTGGGCCAGTTCCTGCTCGTGATCGGCAACAAGGCGTACAAGGATGCGAGCGCCCTTGTCGTTACCACGGCCGATAGCCTCGCGATTCGCCGCGACGCGTACAGCAAGGCCATCGCCATTCTGGCCGCGTCGGACAGCATCTCGCCGACTCCGGCCGCCAAGTTCGTGCTCGGTGTTTCGGCGTTCAAGGTCGGCGACGCGGCCGTTCGCGACAATCAAGCCAAGAAGCAGTGCGACCTCGCGAAGCTCGCGCAGTCATCCTTTCTCACCGCCCAGATCAACATCGCCGCCGGGGGCTCGATCGATCCGAAGACCGCGCAGCAACTGCTCGGCGCGCTCGGACAATACGGTCCGGCAACCGAAGGTCAGGTCAAGAGATTCTGCAAGTAACCGCTCTCGCTTCACGATTCGACTCGAAGGGCTCGCCGGTGGCGAGCCCTTCGCTGTTTTCCGGCCCGCGTCGTGAGCGGCGCACCTCTCCGGATGGTAAAATCCCACCATGATTTCGCTCGCTCCGGACGCGTACCACGTTCCCGTGCTTGCCGCCGAAGTGGCGGCGCTGCTCGCGGGTGCGCGGACGGTGCTCGACGGCACGCTCGGCGGCGGCGGACACTCGCATCTGCTCCTCGCGCAGGGCGCGAGCGTCGTCGCGATCGATCGCGACCCGCGCGCCATCGCCGAAGCGCGCGCGCAGCTCGCCGAGTACGAGCGCTCGGGAAGGTTCCGCCCCTTTCTCGGCAACTTCTCGACACTCGATGCCATCGACGAGCTCCGCGGCGAGAAGTTCGACGGGGTGCTCCTCGACCTCGGCGTCTCCTCGCACCAGCTCGACGATCAAACGCGCGGCTTCTCCTTTCGCGAGGGCGCGCCGCTCGACATGCGCATGGGCGACGATGCGAGGCGGAGTGCGGCCGAGCTGTTGAACGAGGCGCCGGATCAGCAGCTGATGCAGCTCTTCCGCGAGTATGCCGACGAGCGCAAGGCGCCGCGCCTCGCGCGCGAGATCGTGAAACGGCGCGCGACGGTTCCATTCGCGACGAGCGACCATCTCGTGAACGCGATTCGGGGCGCGCTCGGACCGCGCAGCGGCCCCGGTGACTTCGCGCGCATCTTTCAGGCGATACGCATCGAGGTGAACGACGAGCTCGGGGCGCTCGAGCGTGCGCTCCCGGCGTTGCGCGCCCGTCTCACGCCGGGTGGCACGCTCGCCGTCATCGCCTATCACTCCGGCGAGGATCGCGTGGTCAAGCACGCGTTCCGCGACTGGAGCAACCCATGCACCTGCCCGCCGCGCCAACCGCTGTGCATCTGCGGCGCGGTCTCGCTCGGAGGCAGCGTGACTCGCAAGGCGGTGACCGCAGGCGAACAGGAGCTCTCGGCCAATCCTCGCTCGCGCAGCGCGCGACTCCGGGCGTGGCGGCGCGCAGAGTAGCGTCGCGCGGGCGCGGGCGCGCGTGGGTCGCGCTCGCCCTGCTCGCCTTCGTGCTCGTTGGTGCGGGCGTGATCTGGCGACGCGCCGAGGGACATGCGCAGGCGAAGGGATTGATCGCGCTCGAGAATCAGCGGCTGCAGCTGCAGTCGCAGCGCGCGCAGCTGCGCAGTGACATTCGTGATCTCGTGAGCCGCAGCTCGCTCGCCGCCGTGGTGGAGAAGCGGCTCGACATGCACGTGCCGAACGACACGGAGCTCGTGATCCTCACGCGCCCGCGGGCTGCGGCGAGCACGACTCCGTGAGCGCGATGCCGGTGAAGCGTCCGAGCCGCCTGCAGCTCGTGCAGGGATCGCTCGCGCTCTTCGCGTGCGCGCTCGTGCTCCGCGCGGCACAGGTGCAGCTCTGGCAGGCCGAGCTCTGGCGCCACAGGGCGCAGCGGCAGCAGTTCGCGGCGGCCGACGTGCCTGCGCCGCGCGGCGACATCTTCGATGTGGGGGACGTGCCGATCGCGCAGAGCCGCCCGACGGTGCGGCTGCGCGCGGCACCGAAGGAGCTCAAGGATCGCGCCGCCACGGCGCGCGCGCTCGCGAAGCTCGGCGTGCCGCGCCCGTGGGTGGCGCGGGCGACGGACCAGCATCGCGCGTGGGTCGTGATTCCGGGAGCCTACCAGCCCGGCGACGCTGCGGCGGTGACGCACATGCGCGGGATCTACGCCGACGCGGGGATCGAGCGCGTCTACACGCAGCGCGCGGCGATGCGCCGGCTGGTGGGTGTGGTCGACGCGCGCGGCGTCGCCGTCGACGGGCTGGAGCTGACGCTCGACTCGCTGCTGCGCGGAGAGGAGCGCGTCGCGCGTCTCGCGCGCGACTCGCGCGGCGCGCGCATCGATGCGCCTGACGACGACACTCCCGAGGCCGGCGACGCGGTGGTGCTCACGATCAACCAGTCGCTCCAGGAGATCTCCGAGCGCGCCCTCGCCGATGCGCTCGTGAAGACGGGCGCCGACGGGGGGGACATCGTCATCATCGATCCGCACGATGGCGAGATTCGCGCGATGGCGAGCCGCCGCTCCGATCCCCGCTCCGCCGGCAGCCCCGCGGTGAGCGAGCCGTTCGAACCGGGATCGACGCTCAAGCCGCTGATGGTTTCGCGGCTGCTGCAGCTCAAGCGTGCGAAGCCGGACGACACCATGAACACCGAGAACGGCACCTACGTGCTCGACGGCCGGACGATCAGGGACGAGCACAAGATGCCCGCGATGTCGCTGGCCGATGTCATCCGTTACTCGAGCAATATCGGCATCGTCAAATTCACCTCGCGCTTCTCGCCGCGCGAGAAGTACGATGCGCTGCGCGACTTCGGCTTCGGAATGCCGACGGGGCTCCCCTATCCAGCCGAGGCGGCGGGGACGCTGCGCCTTCCGAAGGAGTGGTCGAAGCTCTCGCCGGCCTCGCTCGCAATGGGCTACGAGATCGCGGTGACGCCGCTCCAGCTCGCGGCCGCATACGTGCCGATTGCCAACGGAGGGCTGATGCTCGAGCCTGCGCTGATCCGCGAGATCCGCGCGCCCGATGGCAAGGTTCGCTATCATCATGAGCCGAGGGTGCTGCGGCGCGTGATGGACCCGGACGTCGCGGCGGAGGTTCGGAAGATGCTCGTCGGCGTCGTCACCGGTGGCACGAGCACGGAAGCAGCGATGCTCAACTTCGATGTGGGGGGAAAGAGTGGCACGTCGCGACGCACGGTCGGTAAGCATGGTTACGGCGCTGGCGCCTATACGGCGTCGTTCGTTTCGCTCTTCCCGGCTGAGGCGCCGCAGTACGTGATCCTCGTGAAGCTGAATAATCCGAAGGGCGACATCTTCGGCGGCTCGACCGCCGCGCCCGTGTCGAAAATCGTGCTGCAGGCCGCGCTCGCGGCGCGAGACGCGTCGCTCGATCGCGGACCACTCGCATCGCGCGATTCGCTCGAGCCTGTTGCGGACAGCGAGGCGCGCCTCGCCGCGGTCGAGGATGACGACACGCTCCCACCCGCGGTGCTCGACGTCGGCCGCGCACGTCGTTCATCCGGGCCCGCGCCAGCTCCGCGCGCCGTTCCCGATGTGCGCGGGCTCTCGGTGCGCGCCGCGACCTTCGCGCTGCATCGCGCGGGCTTCAACGTGCAGCTGGACGGTTTCGGCCCCGCCCGCGCTACCATTCCCGCGGCTGGCAGCATCGCGCAGAGCGGCACGCTGGTACGCGTGAGCGCGCAGTGACGCCGATCGCGGTCGAGCGCATCGTCGCTGCGCTGAAGCACGCGGGACTGCTCGCCGAGGTCTCCGGGACGCTTCCCGAGACCGTCGCCGACATTACCGACGACAGCCGGCAGGTCACGGCGAAGGGACTGTTCATCGCCGTCCACGGCTCGGCCCGCGATGGCCACGACTTCCTTGCGCAGGCCGAAGGGGCGGGAGCGGCGGTCGCGATCGTCGAGGATGCGGGGCGCACGACGCTCCCCACCATCGTGGTGCGCGAAGGACGGCGCGCGGCGGCAATCGCGGCCGCCGCTGCGTTCGACGATCCCGCGAAGCAGCTTCGCCTCGTCGCCGTCACCGGCACGAACGGGAAGACGACCACTGTCGGCATCCTCCGCCATCTGCTCGACAAGCCCGACGCACGCAGCGCATCGATCGGGACGCTCGGCATCCTCCTCGGCAGCGAGGGGGTGCCGGTGGGGGGCGGTGCATCGCTCACGACCCCCGGGCCCGTCGAGCTGCAGCGCGCGCTGCGTGCGCTGGTCGACCGCGGCGTGAAGACCGTCGCGATGGAGCTCTCGTCGCACAGCCTCGATCAGCGGCGCGCGGAGGCGCTCGTCTTCGAGGCCGGCGTGTTCACCAACTTCACGCGCGACCATCTCGACTACCACGAGACGATGGAGGCGTATCTCGCTGCGAAGGCAAAGCTGATCGGGCTCCTTGGCTCACGCGGGGCGGCCGTCATCAATCTCGACGACAAGGCGTGGACGAGTCTTCCGCAGGCGCACTCGCTCATCACCTTCGGGCGCGATCCAGATGCGATGGTGCGCGCGGAATCGGTGCTCTTCCATCCGCGCGGAAGCGAGTGGCTGCTCGTCGCCGACAACCAGCGGCATGCGCTGCAGCTCCCGCTCATCGGCGATTTCAACGTGAGCAACGCGCTCGGTGCGGCGGGGGCGGCGTGGCATCTCGGCATGACGCTGTCGGCGATCGCGGCTCGACTGCGCACGGTGCCGCAGGTAGCGGGGCGCCTCGAAGTGATTCACGAGCGACCGACGGTGCTCCGTGACTATGCGCACACGCCCGACGCGCTCGAGCGCTCGCTGGCGGCGGTGCGCCCGTTCGCGCGGAAGAAGCTCTTCGTCATCTTCGGCGCCGGGGGCGACCGCGATCGCGGCAAGCGCCCGCTGATGGGTGCGATCGCGGAGCAAGGGGCGGATTTCGCGATCGTGACGAGCGATAATCCGCGCACCGAAGAGCCGATGTCGATCCTCGAGGACATCGAGCGCGGCATGCGGCTCACGAATCACGAGATCATCGAGGACCGGCGCGAGGCGATCCAGCGCGCGCTCGCGCTCGCGGGCGCGGAGGATGTCGTGCTGCTTGCGGGAAAGGGACACGAGACGTATCAGATCCGCGGCACCACCTCGTATCCGTTCGATGAGAAGGCGATCGTGGCGGAGCTGACGGCCTGATGACGCCGAGCTTCTGGACGATTGCGCGCATCGCGGATGCGTTGCGCGACGAGAGCACGGGGGCGATCCCACGCGACGATCGTCCGATCGCGCGGATATCGACCGACACGCGCCGCATCGCGCCGGGTGACTGCTTCCTCGCCCTCATCGGGGATACCTTCGACGGGCACGACTTCCTCCGCGACGCGATCGACCTCGGAGCGACCGCAGTGATCGTGTCGCGCCCGGGCCGCACCGCAGGACTAGGCGTGCCCGTGTTTGCGGTGCGGGACACGCTCGTGGCGCTCGGCGCACTCGCGCGCTACCGACGGCGCGCGTGGAACGGGACGGTGATCGGCGTCGCCGGCTCGAACGGGAAGACGACGACCAAGGAGCTGCTGCGCGCGACACTCGGTGCGTGCTTCACCGTGCACGCCACGACCGGAAATCTGAACAACCTCATCGGCGCACCGCTCACGCTGCTCGCGCTGCCGGATGACGCGGATGTCGCCGTGATCGAGATGGGGGTGAACGTCCTGGGCGAGATGGCGCGGTTGCGTAACATCGTCGAACCGGACATCGCGGTCATGACCTCGGTGTCGGAGGAGCATCTCGAGGGGCTCGGAAACCTCGAGGGCGTGATGCGCGAGGAGTCCGAGCTCTTCGATGGGGCGAAGATCGCGGTGGTGCCGGCCTCGCAGCCGGAGGTCGCGGTGGCGGCCCGGAGACGAGCGGCGCGCGTCGTCAGCGCGGGGCTCGACTCCGGCGACGTGCGCGCGTCGCGCTGGAGCGTCGGTGCCGACGGCCTCGGAGAGATCGAGATCGATGACACGACCGTGCGTCCCCCTGCCCGCGGCGCGCACAACCTGCGCAACGCAATGCTCGCGCTCGCCGTCGCGCGCGAGCTCGGCATGTCGATGCCGGACGCCGCGCGCGGGGTGTCGCGCGCGACCTTCCCATCCATGCGCATGGAGATGGCGCCACTCGGAAAGGGTCGCGCAACGCTCATCAACGATGCGTACAATGCCAGCCCGGCTTCGATGCGCGCGGCGATCGACATGCTCGCCGGCGCCGGACTGGGACGCCAGCGCGTCGCGGTGCTCGGCACGATGCGCGAGCTGGGGACCCACGCGCCCAGGCTCCACCAGGAACTTGCCAGGGCCGCCCTCGAGTCGCCGGTGGAGATTGTCGCGGGAATGGGCGAGATTGGCGAGGCGCTCCGAAGCGTCGGCTCGAACGATCCCCGCGTGGTGGTCGGGAGCGACGTCGAGGAGCTGTGGGCGGCGCTCGAGCCTCGTCTGGCGCCGAACGCCGTCATCCTGCTCAAGGCCTCGCGAGGCGTGAAGCTGGAGCGACTCGTACCTCCTCTCACCGAGTGGGCAAATCGTTAGTGCTCTACCATTTCCTCACGCCGCTCGTCGGCAGCTGCCGCCTCTGCATCATCTTCAACGTCTTCAACTACATCACCTTCCGCTCCGCCGGCGCGGCGGTGACGGGATTGTTGATGGCGTTCATCGTCGGCCCCTTCGTCATCCGGCGCCTCCGGTCGATGAAGGTGCGCCAGGTGATACGCGCGGGGACGCCGGATAGCCACCAGGAAAAATCGAGCACGCCAACGATGGGCGGCGTGATCTTCCTGATCGGCGGGCTGGTCGCGACGTTCCTCTGGATGCGGCTCAACAACCGCTACGTCTGGATCGCGGTGCTCGCCACGGCGTGGATGGGATGCATCGGCTTCGTCGATGACTACCTCAAGCTCAAGCAGCAGCGGGAAGGGAAGAAGAACGAAGGGCTCGTCGAGCGCTACAAGCTCGTCGGACAGATCACCCTCGGCATCGCGCTCGGCGTCTTGCTCTGGCAATCGCCGCTCTCGAATCTTCCGGGCGCCTCGACCACGATTCCCTTTTACAAATACGTGCTCGTCGTGCCGGTGTTCGCGTGGCTGTATGTGCCGTGGGTCGCGTTCGTGCTCACCGGAACCAGCAACGCCGTGAATCTCACCGACGGTCTCGACGGTCTGGCGACGGGGCTTTCCGCGATCGCCTTCGCCACCTTCGCGATCTTCGCGTACCTCATCGGCCGCTTCGACGCGAGCCAGTATCTGCAGATCTACTACCTGCGCGGCTCCGGGGAGCTCACGGTGTTCTGTAGCGCGCTGGTCGGCTCGCTCATTGGCTTCCTCTGGTACAATACGCACCCCGCGGAAGTGTTCATGGGCGACACGGGCTCGCTCGCCCTGGGCGGCGCGCTGGGCGCGGTTGCCATTCTCCTGAAGTCGGAATTTCTTCTGCTGCTGGTTGGTGCGGTATTCGCCGCGGAGACAGTGTCCGTGATCATCCAGCGCTCGGTGTTCAAGTACCGCCGGAAGCGCTACGGCTTCGACTACGCAAAGGCGCATCGAGCATTCCTGCGCGCGCCGCTGCACCATCACTTCGAGCTGAAGGGGTGGCAGGAATCGCAGGTGGTCGTGCGCTTCTGGATTCTCGGCATCCTCTCGGCGCTCGTGGCCCTCAGCACCCTGAAGCTGCGATGATTCCTGCGGAGTGGAGGGCGGGCGAGGCGGCGGTTATCGGCCTCGGGCGCAGCGGCGTCGCCGCGTCGCTCCTGCTCGCGCGCCGGGGAGTGCGCGTGTACGCCTCCGATGGCGGCAGCGATGCGAGTGCGACCGCCGGCGCGGCGAAGTTGTCGGAGGCGGGGATCGATGCGAGTGCGGGCGCGCACGACCTCGCGCGCATCGCGCGTGCAGCCGTCGTGATCGCGAGCCCAGGCGTCTCCCCCGACGCGCCGCCGCTCGAGGCGGCGCGCGCCGCCGGCGTCCCGATCGTGAGTGAGATCGAGGTCGCGTTGCGCACGCTCGACGGCACGCGCTACATCGCGGTCACCGGCACGAACGGAAAGACGACCACCACCGCGATGATCGGCCATCTGCTCCGCACGCTCGGCAAACGCGTCGTCGATGCGGGGAACATCGGTACGCCGCTCACCGAGATCGCGCTGCGCGACGATCGCCCCGACTGGATCGCGCTCGAGCTCTCGTCGTTCCAGCTCCACGACACGCCGAGTGTCGATCCGGCGGTGGGCGTGCTGACGAACCTCTCGCCCGATCATCTCGATCGCTACGCGAGCACCGACGACTACTATGCGGACAAGGCGCTCCTCTTCCGTAACGCGAGCGCGAAGTCGGCGTGGGTGCTCAACGCCGACGATGCGCTGGTCACCGCGATGGCCTCCGGCGTCTCCGGTGCGCACCGCACCTTCGGCATCGCGAGCACGGGCGCCGAGATGTCGTATGCGAACGGCGAGATCTGCTGGAGCGGGAAGAACATTCTCGCGCGAGCGGAGCTCCCGCTGCTCGGTGATCACAATGTGATGAACGCGATGGCGGCCTCGCTCGCAGTGATCGCGGCGGACGACGCGCACGCGAGCCGTGGCGCGCTCGCGCGCATCGCCGAGGGGCTCAGATCGTTTCGCGCGCCGCCGCACCGCCTCGAGTCGGTCGGCGAGCGCGCGGGGGTGCTCTGGATCAACGACTCGAAGGCGACGAACATCAGCTCCACGCAGGTCGCGATCGATGGGATGACTCGGCCCACCGTGCTCCTGCTCGGCGGGCGGCACAAGGGTGAGCCGTATACCTCACTTGCGGCGGGGCTCAAGCGCACCGTGACGAAGGTGCTCGCGTACGGCGAGTCGGCGCCGATCATCGAGCAGGATCTCGCCGGGATCGTGCCCCTCGAGCGTCTTGGCAGCGACTTCGCCGAGGTGGTTGCCCGCGCGCGGGCGATCGCGCGCCCTGGCGACGTCGTGCTCCTGTCGCCCGCCTGCTCGAGCTACGACATGTTCCGCAATTACGAAGAGCGCGGCGCGGCCTTCCGCCGCCTCGCCGGCGCGGCGTGACCGCGTCGCCCCCCGCCGTCCGCGAGCGATGGCGGATGACGCTCGAGGCGCGCGCCCTGATCATCACCACCGGCGTCATCCTCGCCTACGGACTTGCGGTGCTCTACAGCGCGAGCGCGCTGGCGGCGGTGCTCGAGCACCACTCGAACTCGTACTATCTGGTGCGCCAGCTCTCGGGCGTCGCCATCGGCACCGTCCTCTTCGCGATCGCAGCGAAGGTCGACGCCGAGCGTTGGCGCGGATGGGCGTGGCCGATCCTGATTCTGGCGATCGTGCTCCTCGTCATTCCCGTGCTTCCGGTGCCGAGCGTGATCGCGCCGCGCCTGCACGGCTCGAGGCGCTGGGTCAACGTCGGCTTCCTCTTTCAGTCGTCGGAGTTCGCGAAGCTCGCGTGCATCATCTGGACGGCGATGCTCATCGTGAAGAAGGGCGACAAGCTGCGCCGCCTCACGAAAGGACTGCTGCCGTTCGTCCTCATCCTTGCGCTGCTGAATCTCCTCGTCATCCTCGAGCCAGACCTCTCGATGGCGATGACGTTCACGCTGATCATGGGGATCATGCTCTTCGCGGGCGGAGTCCGCATCGGACACGTGATCTTCCTCGGGATCATCGCGATCCCGGTGCTCTGGCACGAAGTGGAGAAGATGCAGTACGCGCTGCTGCGGATGACGAGCTGGCTCAACCCCGGCGACGTCTCCGCGCAGGCAAGCTACCAGCTCAAGCAGTCGCTCATCGCGGTGGGCTCCGGCGGCCTGTTCGGCGTCGGCTTCGGGATGGGACGGCAGCAGCTCGGCTTCGTCCCCTTTCCATACAACGACTTCATCGCGGCGAACATCGGCGAGGAGTGGGGCTTCTTCGGCATCGTCTTCATCACGCTGACCTTCGCCGTCTACGGATGGATCGGCTTCCGCATCGCGAAGCAGGCGCGCACGACCTTCCAACAGCTGCTCGCCATCGGCATCACCTTCATGACCGTGAGCACCGCCTTCCTGCATCTCGGCGTCGTCATCGGATTGCTCCCGACCACCGGGCTTACGCTGCCATTCGTGAGCTTCGGCAGGACGAATCTCGTCATGTCGATTCTCATGACGGGGATTCTCGTGAACATCGCGAGCACTCGTGAGCGCGTCGTCGGCGAGCACGCCACCAACCCGCTCGAGCGCGCGGCGGCATGACCGTGCGCGTGATGTTCGCCGGAGGAGGCACGGGCGGACATCTCTATCCGGGACTCGCGATCGCGCGCGCGCTCGTGCGTCTTGCGCCCGAGGTCGAGCCGTTCTTCGTCGGCGCGCTGCGCGGCATCGAGCGCGACGTGCTGCCGAAGACGGAGTTCCAGCATCTCCTCCTCGACCTGCATCCGATCTACCGGCAGCAGCCGTGGAAGAGCTGGCGCACGGTGCGCGGCTTCGGGAGCGCGTGGCGCGCGCTCGCGCGCGAGAACGCCGAGCATCCGGCGGCGACGGTCATCGGCACCGGCGGCTACGCGTCGGGTGCCGCGCTCGCCTTCGCGCTCGCGCACGGAATCCCCATCCAGCTGCAGGAGCAGAATTCCGTTCCCGGCATCACGACGCGCTTCTTCGCGCGCCGGGCGCGTGCCGTCTACCTCGGCTATCCCGAGGCGCGCGCGAAGCTGCACCCCGGCGCGCAGACGGAGCTCTTCGACAGCGGGAATCCGATCGAGCCGCCGCCCGTTCCGCTGCCGTCGCGCGAACAGGCGCGACGAGCGTGGGGATTCCCGGAGAACGGTGGACGGGTGCTGCTCGCCTTCGGCGGAAGCCAGGGCGCGCGTCCGCTCAACGACGCCGTGGCGTCGCTGCTCGACGCGGGGCTGCCGCCCGGACTCTTTCTCATCTGGGCGACGGGGAAGGGATGGTACGACGGCTACGCGAAGTACGAGTCGCCGAACGTACGCGTGCGACCGTATCTCGCGCCGATCCAGCGCGCGTACGCGGCCGCGGATCTCGCACTCGCGCGCGCCGGTGCACTGACCGTCGCAGAGCTGTGCGCGTGGGGAATTCCCTCACTGCTCGTCCCCCTTCCGACGGCGGCCGCCGATCATCAGCGCGCAAATGCCCGCGCACTTCAGGCGGCCGGCGCCGCCGAAATGCTCGAGCAGTCTACGCTCTCCGCATCCCTCCTCGGCGCCGCGCTCACAGGCTTGCTCGCCGAACCGAACAAGCTCGCTGCAATGGCCGAGTCCGCTGCGTCTCGGGGCCGACCCGATGCAGCGGAGCGCATTGCCAGATGGGTACTTACGATAGCCCAGCTCAAGTCGGTTGACACTTGAGTGGGTCATCCCGTTCGCGCTATATTGCGAACGCCGCATGACACTTTTCGATGCCTCTGATCCTCGCCCCGTCCACTTCGTCGGCATCGCCGGCGCCGGGATGAGCGCACTCGCCGAGTTGCTCGCTCGACGAGGGATAGCTGTCACCGGGTGCGACGCGAATCCCGGCAGAAACGAGACGCTCGCGGGGCTCGGCATCACGGTCCAGCCGCGCCACGATCCCGCGCACGTTGCTGGAGCACAGTCCGTCGTGGCGACTTCCGCAATGCCGCGCGACCACGCCGAGCTCGCTCGCGCTCGCGAGTTGGGCATCGCGGTGATCCGTCGCGCTGAGGCGCTGGCGGGTGCGGTGGAACTCGGGACGACCATCTGCATTGCAGGCACGCACGGGAAGACGACGACCACCGTGATGACTACCGAAGCGCTGACTGCGGCGGGGAGCAATCCCACCGGGATCGTCGGCGGGCGCGTTGCCGCATGGGGTGGAAATCTCAGCGCCGGCGGCGACGAGCTCTTCGTCGTGGAAGCGGACGAGTACGACCGCTCCTTCCTCGCGCTCTCGCCCACCGTTGCGACAATCACGAACGTCGAGGCCGATCACCTCGACATCTACACGGATCTCGACGACATTCGCGGCGCCTTCGCGCAATTCGCCTCGCGCGCGCGAGCCATCGTACTCTGCGCCGACGATCCCGGCGCATCGTCGATCGCGCTGACGCCGAATGCCGTGATCGTGCGCTACGGCATCACGTCGCGCGATGCGCGCCTGGTCGCACGCAATCTCCGCAGCGAAGATGGCGGGAGCGTCTACACCGCGGTGCTCGATGGCGGCGAGGAGACGGAAATCCGTCTGCGCGTTCCCGGACGCCACAACGTCCTCAACTCGCTCGCGGCGCTGGGCAGTGGCCACGCGCTCGGCGTGCCGCTGGCGAAGATGGCCCCTGGGCTCGCGGCGTTCGGCGGAGTGGAGCGCCGCTTCCAGCGGCTCGGCGAGGCCCGCGGCGTCTCGGTGATCGACGACTACGCGCATCATCCCACCGAGATTCGCGCGACCATCGCCGCGGCGCGTGCCGCGTATCCCGGGCGCCGAATCATCGCGGCGTTCCAGCCACATCTCTACTCGCGCACGCGCGATTTCGCCGGCGACTTCGGTGGCGCGCTCGCGGGCGCGGATAGCATCTACCTCACCGAGATCTACGGCGCGCGCGAGAAGCCGATCGACGGCATCTCTTCCGCGCTCATCGAGGGGGCGGCCCGCGATGCCGGACGCGCGCTGACGTGGCGCGGCGAGCGCGGAGCGCTGGCCGGCGCGCTGGCCGCGACGACCCGGCCCGGCGACGTGGTGATCACGCTCGGCGCGGGCGACATCACGCGCACGGGGCCCGAGCTCCTCGCGCTCCTCTCGGACTCTGCTCGATGATGCGCTTCCTCGCGATTCTCCAGGCGATCCGCTGGCGCGCCGTCGGCATCGCCGCGGCGGTGCTCGTGCTCATCCCGACGCCCTGGTGGTCGCCGAAGTTCCTCTCGCACCTCTCGTTCTTCCGCGTGCGCCACGTGCAGGTCGAGGGATATCGCTACCTGCCACCCGACGACGTGCTCAAGCGACTTCGCATCGACACCACGACGAGCGTGTGGACTGATCTCGACGTGCTGGAGCGGCGTGTGAGGATGCATCCGCAGGTGAGAACCGTCTCCATCGACAGGAATCTTCCGAGTACGCTCGTGGTTCACGTCACCGAAAATTCTCCGATCGCGTTCGTCCCGGGCGCGGGAGGCTTGCGGGCGGTCGACGCGGATGGTCGCTTTCTCCCTCTGGATCCGAGTCGAATCGCCATCGATCTTCCGGTGCTCGCCAAGGCGGACACCGTGCTCCTGCATTTGCTCGCGAACGTCCGGAGCGTGAGCCCTGCGCTCTTCGGTGAAATCAGCGACATTCGGAGAACAGGGGGTACCGATATCGCACTTACATTATCCACTGCACAGGTACGCGCGCTCGCGAGCATCTCCGCGCAGCGGCTTGCCGACATCATTCCCGTCGAGGCGGACCTCGCGCGCCGCAAGGCACGCGTGATCGAGCTCGATCTGCGCTTTCGTGATCAGGTCATCGCCAGGACGCAATGAATCCCGAACGATTGGTCGCCGGCCTCGACATAGGCTCCTCGCGCACCACCGCCATCATCGCCGAGGCGATCGGTGAATATCCGAACGCGTCGCTCAAGATCCTCGGCGTCGGCAACGCGCGAACCGCGGGAATGCGCCGCGGCGTCGTCTCCGACATTAAGGAGACCACACAGTCCATTCAGAAAGCGATGAGCGAGGCCGAGCGGATGGCCGGCGTTCAGGTGGATGGCGTGTACGCGGGGATCGCGGGCGAGCACGTGCAGGCGATGAACAGCTCGGGGGTCGTCGCGGTGAATGGCGATGAGGTCACGCGCTCCGACATCGAGCGCGCGAACGAGGTCGCGCGCACGCAGCCGATCCCGACGGACCGCGAGCTGCTCCACGCGATCCCGCAGGAGTATCGCGTCGACCGCAACGCGGGGATCCGCGACCCGATCGGGATGAGCGGGATGCGCCTCGAGACCGAGATGTACCTCGTCACCATCGGGTCCTCTCCCGCCCTCAACCTCCGCAAGTCGATCGAGCGGGCGGGGTACAAGGTGCGTGAGCTCGTGCTCGAGCCGCTGGCGAGCTCCTTCGCCGTCGTCACCGACGAGGAGAAGGAGTTGGGTGTCGCGCTCATCGAGATGGGAGCCGGGACGACGAACCTTGCGATCTTCCACGAGGAGAAGATCCGCTTCCTGGGCACCATCGCCTACGGCGGCGCACATGTGACGAGCGACATCGTGCACGGACTCGGTGTCACGCAGGCGGACGCCGAGCGTCTGAAGGAAAAGTATGGATGCGCGTACGAGGCGATCTATGCGGATTCCGACGAGGTGATCACGCTGCCGAGCACCGTTGCGCAGGGAGATCGGGAAATCAAGCGGGAGTTGCTCGCGCACATCATTCACCAGCGAATGGATGAGATCTTCGAGCTGGTCCGGGAACAGATTCGCGATTCGGGGTTCGATGGGCGGCTGGCAGCGGGTGTCGTGCTCACGGGTGGTGCGTCGGCGATCGAAGGGGCGGACAGATTGGCGGCGGATGTCTTCGGGATGGGCGCCCGGCGGGGCACTCCGGCGGCGAGTGTGGGCGGACTGAGTGATGCCGTCGAGGCGCCGCGCTTTTCCACGGCGGTCGGGCTCGCCCTGTTCGGAGCGCACCGGATGTCGCTGGGCGGAGCGGGGTCGGCGGCGTCGGGAAAGCGTAAGGCAATGGGGTCGCCGGGGATGGATCGAATCGCGCAGCGTGTCAAGACTTGGCTGCAGGATTTTTTCTAGTCGAGATGGATCCGTTACGCGTTTGAGTTATCCACACAGAAATAACCGTTATTTGGTGGTGTGTTAATCGTTCGTTCGCACTATATTCCCCGCAGCTTTTGATACTGGCTCAGACTCACGGCCGCGTCCGTTCGTACCATCGCCTCGCTGCACTGCCGTTCGCTTGCAGGATCTTCCACTTCCTGGAGTCCTCCCCGCCATGATCTTTGAGTTCGAGGAGAACATCTCGCAAAACGCCCGCATGAAGGTCGTCGGCGTCGGCGGGGGCGGTGGGAACGCAGTCAATCGGATGATCGAGGAGCACCTGGAAGGCGTCGAGTTCATTTCGGTGAACACGGACGCGCAGGCGCTACTGAGCTCCAAGTCCGATGTAAAGATCCAGATCGGAAAGAAGCTCACCCGCGGGCTCGGCGCCGGTGCGCGACCGGAGATCGGTCGCCAGGCGGTCGAGGAGAATCGCGACGAGGTGCTCCGTGTGCTCTCCGGTGCGGACCTCGTCTTCGTCACCTGCGGCATGGGCGGCGGCACCGGCACGGGTGCGGCCCCGATCGTCTGCGAGATGGCGCGCGAGGCGGGGGCCCTCTGCGTCGGCATCGTCACCAAGCCGTTTCTCTTCGAGGGACGGAAGCGGATGCGCCAGGCGGAGATGGGAATCTCCGAGATGCGGAAGCACGTCGACACGATGATCGTGGTGCCGAACGAGCGGCTGCTCGCGGTGGTGGGCAAGGGCATTCCCTTCGGCGACGCGCTCAAGAAGGCCGACGAGGTTCTGCTCCATGCGACGCAGGGCATCTCGAATCTGATCAGCGTGACGGGGCTCGTGAACGTCGACTTTGCCGATGTCCGCACCGTGATGCAAAGCGGCGGCTCGGCGCTCATGGGCACGGGCATCGGACGCGGCGAAAATCGCGCGACGGAAGCCGCGCAGCAGGCGATCTCCTCGCCGCTTCTCGACAACGTCTCGATCTCCGGCGCGACCGGCGTGCTCGTGAACATCACGGGCGGCACGGATCTGACGTTGGGCGAAGTGCATCAGATCAACGAGATCGTGCACGACGCCGTGGGCGACGACGCCGAGATCATCTTCGGCGCCGTCAACGAGCCTGCGATGCAGGGCGAGATTCGCGTCACGGTCATCGCGACGGGCTTCGACCGCGTCGTGACCGGCACTGGCTCGAGCGCGCAGGATTCGCAGAAGAACGCGTCGCAGACGCCGGTGATTCCGTTCCCGAATCAGCGCCCGCTTCGTACCACGACCCCCGCGTCGCGCCCCGCAGCGAATGAGGGAGTCCGGCGTTCCACGCAGCCGCAGCCGGGTGCAACACCGCAGTCACCGCAGGAGAAGGCTCAGGATCTGAACGACATGGAGATCCCGACTTTCATCCGGCGCCAGATGGATTGAAGCGGCTCACACCGCGCGCGGTGACGACGCTCGTCATCTTCGCGCTCGCTGTGTGGGCACTCTCCGTCGACCTGCCGAAGCCGTGGCTCGACGCGCCGCACCCTCTCGAAGACGATTCACTACAGGCGGCCGCCGGCGACTCCGATTCGCTCGCGGCCACCAGCGACACCCTGCACTCCGGCGAGACCATCGGCGCGCTCCTCTCGCGCCGCGGGGTGAGCTCGAGCGCGATGCCGCTCGTGATGGGCGCCGCGAGCGGGCTCGATGCGCGTCGCATTCCTGCCGGGATGCCCGTCACCGTTCGTTCGGACTCCGCAGGCGCCCCGCCGCGCGAGATCGTCTTTCAGCTCGCACCGGACCGTCTGCTCCACGTGCGTCGCACCGGCGACTCCACGTGGACGAGCAGCGAGGAGCGGCTACCGTGGGTGACGGACACGCTCGTCGTCGGCGGACGCATCGACGAGAATCTCTACCAGGCGCTGGACGATAGCGCGACGGTGCTCCCGAAGGGCGCGCGCGCGGAGCTCGCGTGGACGCTCGCCGACATCTTCGAGTATCGCGTAGACATGAGCCGAGATCTCCAGCCCGGCGACCAGTTCCGCGTGCTCTTCGAGCGGCTCGTCGGCTCCGCCGGCCAGACCAGGATCGGGCATGTGCTCGCCGCGAGGATGGTGCTTTCGGGGACGACGACGCAGACGGTGCGCTTCGACGAGGGCGACGGGAAGGCCGCGTACTTTGATTCGACGGGACGCTCGATGCAGGCGGCCTTTCTACGCGCGCCGCTCGCCTTCCGCCGCATCTCGAGCGTCTTCGGACTTCGCAAGCATCCGATCCTCGGCATCTGGCGGCAGCATCAGGGCACCGATTACGTCGCGAACGCGGGGACGCCGGTGCGCACGATTGGCGACGGTGTGGTCAACTTCGCGGGGAGGCGCGGCGGCTACGGGAATCTGATCGAGATCCGCCATCGCAGCGGGCTCGTGAGCCGCTACGGACATCTTCGCGCCTTCGCGACCGGCATCCGCGCGGGACGCGCCGTGACGATTGGGCAGACGATCGGCTACGTCGGGATGACCGGACTCGCGACAGGCCCTCATCTCCATTTCGAGCTCCTCGTCGACGGCACACAGCGCGACCCGGCGGTCGCGCTGAAGAAGAGCTCCGGGCTGCCGCTCGCGCCGGCCGATCGTCCGCGCTTCGACGCGCAGCTCGCGGTTCTCCTCGCGAGCCTCGGCAAGTCGCGGGCGTAACACTCAGCGTGGAAGGCGCGCGGCGGTTGCGCGCCGACACGATAGCCGGCGCTTTGCGCTCCGCCGTCACCGCGTCACGTTTCTCCCATGCTCGCCTGGCTCCTCTCGCTGCTCGTCGCAGCGGCACTCGCATGGTGGTCGTACGGAGCGCCGGCAGCGGGCGAAAGCCGGCGCACCTGGATGCTCGCCGCGCTGCGTGCGCTCGCGTGGCTCATCATGCTCGCGCTGCTCCTCGATGCGCCCGCGGGCCCGCGGCGCGCCGTGCCCCCGATCGCCGCGCTCGATGTATCGGCGAGCTGGACGCGCGGCGGCGCGAGTGATGGGGCGCTGTGGCGATCAGCGATCGCTGCCGCGCGCTCGGTCTCATCGGATGTGCTGCTGTGGGGCGACTCCGCACGCAGCGGCGCGGCGAGCGATGTGCCGCGCGACGGAGCGACGCGCGCGCTGCCGCTGGCGGAGCGTGCGCTGGCGGTCGGGCGGCCGCTCGCGATCATCACCGACGGCGAGCTCGACGACCCCTCGGCGCTCGCATCGCTGCCGGCGGGCTCGCGCGTCGAGGTGCTCGCGCATCCAGCGGCGGTGGACGCGGCGGTGGTTGCGCTCGACGCGCCGCGCGCCGTGGTGGCGGGCGATACGATCGAGATGAGGGTGACGGTGCGGGCGGGGGAGCTCGCGGTGGGTCCGTCGACGCTCACGCTGGCGGCGGGGAGCGATGTGATCGCGACGATGCCGATCGACTCGCTCGCCGCGGGGCTCGAGCGCACGCTCACGATGCGCGGGCACATTGATGGCGCGGTGCGCACGGTCGCACTCGCGGCGGTGATCACGGCGCGTGGCGATGTGGAGCGTCGCAACGATACGCTCGCGTCTGCGGTGCAGGTCGCACCGGCCGCGGGTGCGGTGCTCGCCTCGACCTCCCCCGACTTCGATGCGCGCTTTCTCATCCCTGTGCTGCGCGGCGCGGTGTCGCTTCCGACGCGTGCGTATTACCGGGTGGCGCCGGGAATGTGGCGGCAGGATGGCTCGTTCGCGGCGGTGACGGAGCAGAGTGTGCGCGCGGCGCTGGCCGAGGCGCCACTGGCGATCATCCATGGCGACACGGCGCTCTTCGGTGCGCCGCGCACGGTGACCAAAGGCGCGCTCCTCCTCTACGCGCCGTCGGCGGACACGGTCGGCGAGTGGTATCCGCTCGCCGCGCCGGCGTCGCCAGTCACGTCGGTGCTCTCCGGCGTGCCGTGGGACAGCCTCGCGCCGCTGAGCGTCACAGCAGGCGTGCACGGCGACTGGACCGGGCTGCTCACCGCGCCGGCGCGCAGCGCGGAACGTCGCGTTGCGATCGCTGGAAGCGAGGGAGGGCGGCGCACGGTGGTCGTCGGCGCGTCGGGATTCTGGCGGTGGGCCTTCCGCGGCGGCGTCAGCGGCGATGCGTACGCCACACTGTGGGGCGGTATATTTGATTGGCTAACGGCGGAGCGACCGGACCCGCGCGCGGCACTTCCGGCGGACGCGATCGTGCGCGCGGGGGATCGCATTCGATGGAGACGTGGCACGGGGAGCGACACGCTCGTGCGCGTCGAGATGCATCGCCGAGGCGAGGGGCGCGTCGACACGCTGCAGTTGCACTTCGCGGGACCAGGCGCGCTGGCCGAGAGCGCGCCACTCGATGCCGGCGTGTACGAGACGCGCGTGAATGGCGGGGCGTCGCTGCTCGTCGTCAATACGTCGCGCGAGCTGCTGCCGCGAAAGGCAAACGTGCGCACCGGCGCAGTGGGCGGCGCCGCTCCGTTCGGCGACCAGCCGAAGCTGCGCGACTTTCACTGGATCTATCTGCTGTTGCTCGGCGCGCTCTGCGCGGAGTGGCTGCTGCGTCGAAACCTGGGATTGCGATGACGCGCGCGGCGAGAGCCGCGGCGTGAGGAGAACGAATGGCGAGGATACTGCGGCGCGAGGGGGATGTTTCCAGGCGCTCGCTCTGGCAGAAGATCAAGGACGTCGCGCTGCTCGACGTGGGCGTCATCGTGCGCGGTGGCGTCAACGCGGGCTCACTCGAGCGCCTCGAGGAGCTGCTCCTCGAGGCGGATTTCGGCGTGCCGGTGACGCTGCGTCTCGTCGCGGAAGTGGAGGGACGCGCCGCGAAGGGGCTCGCGAAGTCCGAAGACGACTTTCATTCGGCGCTGCGCGACGGCGTCGAGAAGGCGCTGCGCGCGGGGCGGAGTGATCCCGCGCTCGTCTTCGCGCCCATCGCGCCCACGGTGATTCTCGTGGTTGGCGTGAACGGGGCAGGAAAAACGACGTTCATTGGGAAGCTCGCGACGCGTCTCGCACGCGAGGGGAAGGCCGTGATGGTCGCCGCGGGCGACACGTACCGCGCCGGCGCGATCGACCAGCTGCGCGTGTGGGCGACGCGTGCGGGCGCGCAGTTCGTCGGCAGCACTGCGGGCGCCGATCCGGCATCGGTGGCGTTCTCAGCGATCGACGCGGCCGTCGCGCGCAAGATCGACGTCGTCATCATCGACACGGCGGGACGGCTGCACACGCAGGATGGGCTGATGACGGAGCTCAAGAAGGTCGGCACCGTCGTTGCGAAGCGCATTCCGGGCGCGCCGCACGAGACGCTGCTCGTGCTCGACGGCACGATCGGACAGAACGCGATCGCGCAGGCGCGTGCGTTCGGCGCCGCGGTGCCGCTGACCGGTCTCGTGGTGACGAAGCTCGATGGCACCGCGCGTGGCGGGATCGTCGTCGCGGTGCACGAGGCGCTCGACGTGCCGGTGAAGTTCGTCGGCGTCGGCGAGCAGGCCGATGATCTCGTGTCGTTCGACGCCGCCTCGTTCGCCGCGGAGCTGCTGGGCGCGGAGTGAGCACGCGCGCGGCGGGTCCGGCGATCGGACTGAGCACCGGCGTCGGCTACCTCAAAGGCGTCGGACCCTATCGCGCGGATCTCCTCCGCAAGCTCGGCATCATCGTCGCGCGCGATCTGCTCTTCCATGTGCCGCACCGCTACGAAGACGCGAGCACCATCGCGCCGATCGCGAGCGCCGAGCCGGGGATGGATGTCACGGTGCTCGGCACGGTGATCTCGAAGGGCGTGATCCCGACGCGCAAAGGGCTCCGCATCTTCCAGGCGGTGATCCGCGATGCGAGCGCGATGATCGAGGTCTCGTGGCCCGGGCAGCCGTATCTCGACCGCGTGATCAAGAAGGACGACAAGCTGCTGCTCACGGGCGCCGTGCGCTTCTTCCACGGCCGCCAGCTGCAGCCGCGCGAGATGGTCAACCTCGGCCCGGAGGCAGACGGGATCACCGAGGGGCGCGTGCTCTCGGTGTATCCGGCGACGGAGGGGCTCTCGTTCAAAGTCATCCGCGCGCTGGTTGATGCGCACCTCGACGCGCTGCTGCCGCTGGTCGACGAGTATCTCCCAGCCCATCTCCTGAAACGGAGTAATATTCCTCCGCTTCCGGAGGCGCTGCGGCAAGTCCATCGCCCGACGTCGATCGCCGACGCGATGCGCGGGATGTCCCGCCTCGCCTTCGAGGAGCTCTTCTTCGTTCACATCCTGCATCGGCGCGCGCGGGATCTCGCGCGCGAGACGCGCGAGGGGATCGCCTTCACGAACAAGCGCGATCTCACCACGCGGCTCAGGGCGGCGCTCCCCTACGAGCTCACGAATGCGCAGATGCACGTCATCCGCGAGATCGTGAAGGACATGGTGAGCGACCGGCGCATGCATCGCTTGCTGCAGGGTGACGTCGGCAGCGGCAAGACGATCGTGGCGCTCTTCGCGATGCTGCTGGCGATCGAGAACGGCTATCAGGCCGCGCTCATGGCGCCGACCGAGCTGCTCGCGGAACAGCATGCGCGCACCTTCGAAAAGCTGCTCGCGCCACTTGGCGTACCCGTGCTGCTCGTCACCGGGAGCCTCTCCGCGGCGGAGCGCCGCATTGCGGCTGCCCGCATGGCGAGCGGCGAGCCGATGGTCGTCGTCGGCACGCACGCGCTCGTGCAGGGCGACACGACGTTCGCGAAGCTCGGTCTCGCCGTGATTGACGAGCAGCATCGCTTCGGCGTCGAGCAGCGCGCCGCGCTCGGCGCGAAGGGCGCGCGGCCAGACGTGCTGCTCCTCAGCGCGACGCCGATTCCGCGCTCACTCGCGCTCACGCTCTACGGCGATCTCGACGTGAGCGTGCTCGACGAGCGTCCGCCGGGGCGATTGCCCGTGACGACGGCGCTTCGACCGGGATCGGCGCGCGAGCGCGTGCTCACCTTCATCGATCGCGAGGTCGAGAAGGGGCGGCAGGCGTACGTCGTCTATCCGGTCATCGAGGAGTCGGAGAAGACGGACCTCAAGGGCGCGACCGCGATGTTCGCGTCGCTCTCGGCCGGCGCCTTCGCGCATAGGCGGATGGCGCTCTTGCACGGGAAGATCCC
>JBBRYY010000008.1:0-58506 GCA_038237245.1 Gemmatimonadales bacterium
ATCGCGATCGAGTGCTGCCCCTCGAGAATGCTGCGCCCCTCGCCCCCGAGCGGGAGGGAGAGAAGAATTTCCCCCGTCGGCAGCTGCACCCCGCGCAGATAGCTCCGAAGCTGCTTCAGATAGCGCCGCGAGAACTGGCTGTCGACCGCGGCGAGCGCGGGACGCAACGCGTGCTGCTGCTCGCGCCAGTAGAGCTCGTAGAACTTCGAGTGCTCGTCGGTGAGCGACAGCGCGAACATTTTCAGCCACGCGCGATCTGAATCGGTGCGGTAGATGGAGCCGAGCGCCGCCAGCATGTCCGTAGTCTCGGCCGCCGCGTGCGGCGCGCGCTTCCACGTCGTGAGCACCGAGGGCTGCTTCTTGCCGCTCGCCGCGTCTTCGCCGGAGGTGAGGAAGGCGGCGATGTCGTTCCCCATCTCCTCCCAGCTCGCCTCGCGTAGCGCGAGGCGCGCGCCATCGAGCAGCCGCGGATTCACGCGCAGCCCGTGTCGCAGCGCCTCCGCGTTCCCATCGAGCTGCGACGTGATGTTGCGGCTGTTTTTCGCGACGATCATCACGTCGCGATAATCGAGACGAAAGCTCGGCGTCCGCGACGTGTCGGTGACGAGCATCGCATAGCCGTGCAACCAGAGATCGACGACGTAGCGCGTCTTCACCGGCCACGGCGTCTGCCCGACTACTTCCTCGCTGATGCCCGTAGGCGCGGCAACGGGCTCCGTCTCGACCTTCGTATTGGCGCCGACGAGCCCGGAGCAACCGGCAGCGAGCAATACCGCACCCGCTGCTGCAGCGCGACTACGCCTCGAGCGATTCAATGATCACCGCGATCCCCTGCCCGCCGCCGATGCACGCCGAGCCGAGTCCGTACCGCTTGCCCGTGGACTTGAGCGCATGCAGGAGGTGCGCACAGATGCGCGCCCCCGATGCGGCGAGGGGATGACTCAGCGCGATCGCGCCGCCGTGGATGTTGAGCTTCTTCCGGTCGACGCCGAGCGACCGCTCGACAGCGCACACCTGGCTCGCGAACGCCTCGTTTACCTCGACGAGATCCATCTGGTCGAGCGTCATCCCTGCTTTCTTCAGCGCGATATTCGACGCAGGCACGGGGCCGATCCCCATGATCGTCGGATCGACGCCCGCCGTACCCCACGACACGAGACGCCCCAGCGGCTTCTTCCCCGTGCGCGTCGCATACTCGGCGCTCGAGATCACGAGTGCCGCGGCGCCATCGCCGATTCCGGATGCATTTCCCGCCGTGACGAGTCCACCTTCCTTGAACACCGTTCGCAGCTTCGCGAGCCCTTCGGCGGTAGTGTCGGGACGCATGTGCTCGTCGCGCGCGAAGATTTCCTCTTTCTTCGTCTTCGGATTCCGCACCGGCACGCCGACGACCTCGTCTGCGTAGATGCCGGTCGCCCACGCGTCGGCTGCGAGCATCTGCGAGCGCAGCGCGAACTCATCGCTGCAGAGTCGGTCGACGCTGAACTGCGCGCCGACCTTCTCCGCCGTGTCGCCCATCGCGCAGCCGGCGTACGGATCCTTCAGCCCTTCCCAGAGCGAATCCTCGAGAATCGGGCTCTTCCCGAGCGACAGCCCCCAGCGCAACCCGCGCGCGATGTGCGGCGCCTGCGACATCGACTCCCCTCCGCCCACGAGGCAGACATCCGCCTCGTCGAGCAGAATCTCCATCGCCCCGCTGATGACCGCCTGGAAGCCAGAGCCGCACAGCCGGTTCACGGTGAGCGAGGGGGTCTCGATCGGCACCCCCGATCGGAGCGCGACATGGCGCGCGTAGTAGATCGTGTCCGACGTCGTCTGCATCACGTTGCCGAAGATCGAGTGCTGGATCTCCTTCGGCTCGACGTGTGCCACATCCATCGCGGCCTTGCTGGCGAAGACGCCGAGGTCGATGGCGCTGAAGTCCCGCAGCGCACCGCCGAACGTCCCGAACGGTGTGCGCACGCCGGAAAGGAAGACGATGTCGCGGTTGCTGCCCTGAGTGCCCACTGGAATCCCCGAACGGTGGTGGTGAGTCTCGAAAGATGACCACCTCCCGCTGCGGGGGGAACTGCCAGGATTATCCCTCGCCCACGTGCGCCGCGATCCAGTCGCCCACCGCGCGCGTCCCCAGCGTTCCGCCGATATCCGGGGTGCCGACGTTGGCCTTGATCGCCGCGCGCACGGCACGCTCGACCGCAGCGCCGGCGTCGACTTCGCCGACGCCCTCCAGCATCATCGCCAGCGAGAGAATCGCGGCCATCGGGTTCGCGAGGTCCTTCCCGACGAGCGGCGGCGCGCTTCCGTGTACCGGCTCGTACATCGTCACCCGTCCCGGATGCCGGTTCGCGCTCGGCGCGATCCCGAGCCCGCCAACAAGGATCGATGCGAGGTCGGAGAGGATGTCGCCGAAGAGATTTCCGGTGACGATCACCTGGAACGCCTCGGGAGTGCGCACGAGATCCATCGCCATTGCGTCGATGTAGCGCGTGTCGCGCTTGATGTCCGCGTACTCGGCGCCGACCTCCTCGAACACGCGGCGCCAGAGCCCGTGCGCCGCGATCGCGTTCGCCTTGTCCGCCATCGTGACGCGCGTCTTCCCGTGCGCGCGCGCCCACGCAAAGGCGTGGCGGATGATGCGCTCCACACCCTTTCGCGTGTTGAGCTCCTCGGCGATCGTGATCTCGTCCGGCGTTCCGACCTTGAACGCGCCGCCCACGCTCACGTACAACCCTTCGGTATTCTCGCGGAAGACGACGAGATCGAAGTCGCGAACCGTCTTCCCCTTGAGCGGCGTGAGCCGGTCGTCGAAGAGGCGTGCGGGGCGCTCATTGACGTAGAGATCGAGCTGGAAGCGCATCCCGAGGAGGATGTCGCGCGCGTGCACGTTGTCCGGCACTCGTGAATCGCCGAGCGCGCCGACGAGGATCGCGCTGACATCGCGTCCGAGGCGCAGCATCTCCTCGGGTGGAATCGTGATTCCGGTTGTCAGGTAATGCTCGGCGCCCCACGGCAACTGCTCGACGATGATGCCCGGATGGTGCACCGCCTCGACCGCATCGAGCACCTTGAGCGCCTCGGCGACGACCTCGGGGCCGATCCCATCGCCACCGATGACGGCGAGTGCGTGCCGCTGCGTCACGTCGCCGCGACTCCGCGGCCGCAAGTGATGCAGTACTTCCAGTGGATCTCGAGCTCCGTTCCGCACGCGGGGCAGCGCTGCACCATGAGATTCTGCCCGCAACTCGGGCAGAAGAGCACGCGCCGGCCGTCGGGGAGAGTTCCGCCGCAGTAACGACACGAGCCGGCCGCGGAGTTCGCGGCCGAGGCGGCGGATGTTGCGCGAGGAGTCGAGCTGGGCGCGCCGCGCTGGATGCTCGTCGGTGAATCGGCGAAGTGGCGAACCGCCTCCGCCGTGAGCGTCACGCGTGCGGCGGCGTAGTCGCGGAAGACGGCGGTGTTCGGATTCGGCGACGAGAGCTCCTTCCGCATTGCGTCCTGCATCGCGCTGTCGCCTGTCGCGTAACCGCGCTCGCCCGAGAGCAGCTGGCAGAGCGCCGCCTCGTAGTCCTGATTCGTTTCGATCTCGAGCTCGGTGCGATTGTGCCGATACGGAATGAGCGTCTGATAGAGCTCCGACACTTCCACCGGCTGACTCAGATACTGCGGATAGCTGTTCCGGACATTCTGCACGAGCCGTCGAACGAGCCGGTCGAGATCATCCATGTGCTAGTTCACTCAGGCGGAAGCTGCTGCTGTTTGGACGAAGAAAGTTGTGCACGAAGAATATGAAAGAACGCGGCAACGCCATCCTTCCACGTGATCTTCTTTCCCTCGGCGTACGTGCGGCCATGATAGCTGATCGGCACCTCGTACACGCGCGCGCCCATCTGCGCGAGGCGCGCGACGATCTCGGGCTCGATGCCGAAGCGCGGATTGGTGAGGTGCATCGCCTTGAGCGTGCGTCCCGTGAACGCCTTGTACCCCACTTCCATGTCGGTGAGGTTCAGGTTTGTGAACATGTTCGACATGAGCGTCAGCCCACCGTTGCCCATGCGGTGCCAGAAGTAGAGCACGCGATGCGAGCCGGATCCGAAGCGCGTACCGACGACGGCGTCCGCAATGCCGTCGAGGATCGGCTTGATGACCGCCGGGATGTCGCTTGGTACGTACTCGAGGTCGGCGTCCTGGATGATCGCGATGTCGCCGGTCGCGTGGTCGCGCGCGGTCTGGATCGCCGAGCCCTTGCCGCGATTGTCGGGGTGGCGCGCCACGAGCATGCGCCCGTCGGAAGAGGCGGCGCGCGCGGTCAGCCGCTCGAACGTCGCATCCTTCGATGCATCATCCACGGCGACGATCTGAAGGCTGATGCCGTCAGCCTGGATCTGCTCGCCGAGTGCCAGCACGGCATCGAGCGTCCTGTCGATGGTGGAGGCTTCGTTGTAGCACGGAATCAGAACGCTGAGCGTGATCGGTTTGGCGCGAACCATCAAACGAAAGCCCGAGTTATGGGTGTCACCGACGAGCCGTTACGGTTTTCCGACCTGTTCCATCTGCTTGTCGATATCCCCGGAGACGCGCTCTCTGTTGTCGCCGCCGACGCGATGAATGATGCGGGCGCCGATATTCTCGGTGTGGTCCTGGGCATCGCTGAAGCCGGCAAGGTACCCCATCACCAGTCCGGCAACGAGTAATAGTGCGGTTTTGCGCATCTGAGGGCTCCGAAGTGGGAATGATAGCCTAGAACAGACTATCCGTCTCTCCACGCGGTAACGATCGCGCCTCCCGAAAGGAGCGTATTTCGGGGAGTGGGGAGGGATCGAGCTTCATTCGCCCGCGCTCACGCTCGCTCGTCATCCACGCCTCGAACCCCGACTCCACCGCACCCTTCGACTCGTCCTGCTGCGCCGCCGCACGGGTCGCGAGCATGTTCGCGTACTCGTTTTGCGGGTGGCCCGCGTGTCCCTTGACCCACCGCCACTCGACGCGATGACCTGCGGCGACATCCACGAGCTCCTGCCAAAGCTCGAGATTCCCGATCTCGCCGCCTTTCCGCTTCCATCCGCGCCGCGCCCAGTCGTGCACCCAGCTCGTCATCCCATCGACGAGGTAGCGCGAGTCGGTGGTGAAGACGACGACGCAATTCCACTTCTTCGACGATGCGATGTCGAGCGCCTCTATCGCGCTGCGCAGTGCCATCCGGTTGTTCGTCGTCGCCTTCTCCGAGAGCCAGAAGTCGCGTCGAACGAGCTCACCCGACTTCGGATGCGCAAGCTCGATCAGCCCGCCGGCGCCACCCGGATTCGAGCCTTCGCGCCCGTTGCCGAGGCACGACTCGTCCGCGTAGACCGCGAGGAGGCAGTTGGTGGGCCCCGCCATCTAGCGGATCACATGGAGAGAGTCGATCTCGTCCAGATAAATGATGATGCGGTCGCCCGTCGTTGGATGCACCGCCTCGATGCGCTCGCGCCCGCTCACCAGATGCAGCCGGTTGGGAATGACGATGTACTCGGTGCCGCGCCGATAGATCGCGATGCGTCGCTTGTCGATCACCGCGCGCTCGAGTTGATCGTACTGGGTGGTCGTCAGCTCTGCCATGCCGTCGTCTCTGCTCGCTCGTGAATCGTGACGTGCGCGCCCTCGCGATCTACGACGAAGGGCAACAGGCGGGCGAGCGCGGACACGTGCATCCGGACTTCATCCGCGCGCTCCTCCGGCGCGATGATCAGTACGGAGCCACCGCCTGATGCGCCGAGCGCCTTCCCTCCGATGGCGCCGTGCGCCAGCGCCGTTGCGAGCAATCTATCGATGGACGGCGTCGTGATCTTTTCGTGAAGCGACCGCTGCTGCTCCCAGTGGTCGCCAACGAGTGCGCCGAGCCCGTCGACATCCCCGCGCGTGAGCGCATCGATCATCTGCGCGGCGAGCGCCCGCATGCGCGCGAGTGCCGCGACGACGCGCGGGACGCGATCGCGATACGCATCGAGCACCGCAGTGATCGTCGCGCCGGAGATGCGCGACTCGCCCGTGTACGCGATCGTGCACTGGCGCTCCAGCTTCGCGACGAGCGCATCGGAGAGCGGAAGCTCCGTCACGCTGGTGCTCGCGCCGAAGGTGAGGGCGAGCGCGCCGCCGTACGCGGCCGCGTAGTGGTCCTGAAAGCCGCCGGCGATCCCGAGCGCCTCCACCTCGAGCGCGCGGCTCCGCTCCGCGAGCTCGCGGCGCGTCACGATTTCACCCTGCCATGCCGCGAGCGCCGCGGCCACCGCAACCCCCGCCGCCGAGGACCCTCCGAGCCCCGCGCCGCGCGGGAAGTCGCTCTCCTGCTCGAGCCGCACGCCGCTCAGCCGCGCGCGTTCGAGCGCGGCGGCGCCCAGCGCGGCATCGCCGTCGGCATATAGCTCGACACCGAGCGCGATGGGGCGCACCGTCGCGTGCGCGTACGCGGCGATCGCGAGGTTACAGACGCATCCACCCTGTTCGACGGTGTATGGCGGGACGTCGGTCCACCCGCCACCGAAATCCACACGCGCCGGAGCCCGCGCAACGACTTCACGCACGCGTCATCTCGAACGGAGGCAGGTGACTTTCGACCCCGCGACTGATCGCAGCTTCACGCGACCGCCTTCCCACTCGCGTGCATTCGTGCGACAATCAGGAGTGCGACGCGCTGGATGTTGCACATATTGTAGAGGCGCATGCGAGGGGAGGGAGCGGGAGCCCAAAGCTATCGTGCGCGGTGACGGCCGCCAGCCCGACACTCGGGCATCCGGCACGTGTTCTGCGCCCTCAGGCGGTATATGCCAGATATTCGCTCGTTCTCCGATCGTACGCTGATCCTCCTCTCCAATCGCGAGCCATACGAGCATCGGCACGGGGAGATAGGGATCGATGTGCGTCGTCCGCCCGGCGGGCTCGTCACCGCACTCGATCCCACGATGCAAGCCACCGATGGCGTCTGGGTCGCGTGGGGCTCGGGCTCGGCCGACGCCGAGACGTCGGATCACGAGGGGCGGCTGCGCGTGCCTCCAGGGGAAGATGGCTTCACGCTGCGGCGCGTCTTCCTTACCGACGCGGAAGTGGACGGCTACTACATGGGATTCTCCAATCGATCCCTCTGGCCCCTCTGCCACATGCTCGTGCAGCACTTCGAGTACCGCACCGACTACTGGAACATGTATCAGGAAGTGAACTCGAAGTTCGCGCACGCCGTGGCGGATGAGGTGCGCCGGTCGCCGCAAAAGCCGATCGTCTGGATCCAGGACTATCACTTCGCGCTCGCGGCGGAGATGGTGCGCGAGCTCGCGGAGCCGGCGCTCATTCATCAGTTCTGGCACATTCCTTTTCCACCGGCGGACATTCTTCGCCTGCTTCCGACGGGCGTCGATGAAGCGCTGCTGCGCGGCCTCCTCGGCAACGATCTCATCGAGTTCCACACCGAGCGGTACGCGTTGAACTTCCTCGGTTGTGTCGCCGAGCTCGTACCGGAGGCGGAGATCGACGCGGACACGCTCGCCGTGCACTACGATGGCCGTCGCATCGACGTCGCCATCTTTCCGATCAGCATCGACGTCGAGCGCTACGAGCAGCTCGCGAGCACGCCCGAGAGCACGGCGCTGGTCGAGCGTCTGCGGAAGAGATATGCGAGCAACGGCCGGAAACTCGGGCTCGGCGTCGATCGCGTCGACTACACGAAGGGGATTCCCGAGCGGCTGCGCGCGCTGTGCGAGCTGTGGGAGCGTCACCCCGAGATGCGCGAGACCTTCACTTTCCTGCTCGTGGCGACACCCTCGCGATCGGAGCTTCCGGCGTATCGTGCGCTCGAAGAGGAGATGCTGGCGACGGTCATCGAGATCAACGAGCGCTTCAAGACGGACACGTGGCACCCGATCGTGCTCGTGCACGAGAACGTGAGCGCGGACATGCTCGCTGGCGCGTATCGCGCGGCGGATCTCTGCCTGATCTCCTCGCTGCAGGACGGGATGAATCTCGTCGCGAAGGAGTTCATCGCGTGCCAGACGCAGGAGCGCGGCGTGCTCGTGCTCAGCCGCTTCGCCGGCGCGGCGGAGGAGATCGATGGCGCGGTGCTCATCAACCCGTTCAATCTGGATGGCTTCGTGGAGGGAATCCGGCGTGCCCTGAACATGAGTGAGGGCGAGAGGCGGGTGCGCATGCATCGCATGCGACGACAGCTGCACGAACGCACCATATTCGACTGGCTCGCCGCGGTGCTCGCGCGCGCGCAGGACATCATCGCGGAGCGCGAGCCGGAGAGTGGCGTCGCATGAGCGCGCGGCCCGCAGTGGTGACACCGGAGATCGAGGCGCGGCTCGGCGGCGCTCCACTCATCCTGATGCTCGACGTCGACGGAACGCTCGCGCCGATCGTCTCGCGCCCCGAGGATGCGGCCGTGTCGGCGGAGACGCGCGCGGTACTCGACCGGCTCGTGGCGAGCAGGGATGTCCACGTGGTTCTGGTGTCGGGGCGCGCGGCCACCGATGCGCGCGAGATCGTGCGCGTGGACGGCGTGTGGACGATCGGCAATCATGGCTTCGAGACGGTCACGCCGGAGGGCGAGCTGGAGACTGATCCGGATCTCGCAGATCAATCGGCAGCGATCGCGCAGGCGGCGCGAGAGCTCGAGCCGATCGTCGCCGCGGTGACCGGCGCGAAGTTGGAGAACAAGCGATGGACGCTGAGTGTGCACTATCGGCTTTCCGCGCGGGATGCGGTGCCGCCGCTGCGCGCGGAGGTGGAGCGCGTGGCGCTCGGACTTCGGCTGCGCATGACAGACGGAAAGGAGATCGTGGAGGTGCGGCCGATCGCACACGTCGACAAGGGGACCGCGGTCGTGCTCCTCGGCGAACGGCTCGGCGCCTTCAGTGAAGACGCGTCGGTGCTGTTCATGGGTGATGACCGCACGGACGAGGATGCGTTTCGCTCGCTGCGCGCGCGGTCGTCTCGTGCGGTGACGATCCGCATCGATGAGAGTGGCGAAGATGAAACCGCCGCCGAGGTCAGACTGCGAGACCCGGCGGCGGTGCACGAATTTCTGGAGTGGCTCGCGTCGCGTCGCGGATGATCCCGCGGGCGACGCGTCGCGCTACTTCTTTTTCTTCGCTGCGACCTTGGGCTTCGCCTTGGAGTGCGACGCGGCGCTCGCGGGCTTGCTCGACTTCTTCGGCGCGGACTTCACCGACTTGCTCGCGGGCTTGGCGGCAGGCTTCGCGGCCTTTTTCGCGGCGGGCGCGGCCTTCTTCGCGGCGGGTGCAGCCTTCTTCGCGGCGGGGGCAGCGTGCGACGACGGCGCAGCGTGTGTGACGTGTGTGACGTGTGTGACGTGTGTGACGTGTGGCGCGTGGGAGGGCGCGTGGTGCTCGGCCGTTTTCGCGACGACCTTCGGAAGGTCGGCGACTTTCGGAGCCGGCGGCTTCGGGCGCTTTGAGTATGCGTCCTCGGCCTCGCGCATAAGCTTGTCCGCCTCTTCCTGCGTCATCTGTCCGCGGCGTACCATGTATTGCACGAGGTCGCGGGCGCTCTCGATGGCGAATCCGGCAAGACCGGCGGCGGCGCCGATCACATCCTTCATGGCGGCGGCGACTTTGCTTCCCGCTTCCTGACTGATTTCCTGCGCGCGGGCCGCCATCTCGGCGACGGTGTCGCGGACGTCGGTGCTGCGATGACCGGGTGGGCGGCGTGGAGCGACCGGAGCGGTAGGCGCCCCAGGATCGACGGGGGCGTTCGTATCGACGGTCAGCGGCTTGTCGGCCATGGCGGATCGCACTCCGAGTGCGCGAATGTGTAAGGCCGGTGAGGCCTACAATCTATATGTATCAGGACGTACGGTGGCATGTGGTGCCGCCACGTGATTTCGGAGGGTAAGTATATGATTTTACGCAGTCTATGCAAGGAGTATCCGGGGCGGGATCGTAGTACATCCGCGGGGCTGTAGCTCCAGGACTCCAGATTTTATGGCAAAATAGCACGACATTAATACGACATAATAACAACTCTATAATGACAAATAGTGCTCACTGGTATTAACGTGTTGGATTTGAGCCGAGTGCTGGCGGGGCCGCTGGCAACCATGCTGCTCGGCGATCTTGGCGCCAACGTCATCAAGGTCGAACGTCCCGGCTCCGGCGACGATACCCGCGGCTGGGGGCCTCCCTTCGCCCCCGACGGCGAGAGCGCCTACTACCTCAGCGTAAACCGCAACAAGAAGAGCCTCGCTGCCGACTTTGCGATGCCTGCAGACCGCGAGCTCATCCGGCGTCTCATCGGCGACTCCGATATCGTCGTCGACAATTTCAAGCGCGGCATGCTCGCGAAAAACGGATTCGATGTTCCGGCGATCCTGGCCGCCCATCCGCGTCTCGTCTGGTGCACCATCACTGGCTTCGGCCCGCAGAGCAATCGTGCCGGCTACGATTTCGTCGTGCAGGCCGAGCAGGGGTGGATGGCGATCACGGGGGATCCGGAGGGTGCACCGATGAAGGTCGGCGTCGCGCTTGCGGATGTCGTGGCCGGAAAGGATGCATGCATCGCGATCCTCGCCGCGCTCGTGGCGCGAGGGCAATCGAATCGCGGTCGCCACGTCACTGTCTCGCTCGCCGCGAGCGCGAGCGCGGCGCTCGTGAACGTCGCGCAGAACGCGCTCGTCTCGGGCGATGAGCCGAGGCGCTGGGGGAATGGCCATCCGAATCTCGTGCCGTACCAGCTCTTCGAGGCGGCAGATCGTCCCCTCGTGATCGCCGTCGGCAACGACGCGCAGTGGAGCGCGTGCGCGCGCTCTCTCGGACTTACAGCGCTCGCCGGCGATCCGCGTCTCGCCACGAACGCGGGGCGGATCGCGGAGCGCGGACGCGTCATCGCGACGATGACGGCGCGCATCGCGGAGCGGACGGCGGCGCAGTGGATTGCGCTACTGGATGCGGCGGGGGTCCCGTGCGGCGTCGTGCGCACCGTACTCGAATCGCTTCGCGACATCGACGCCTCGGCGCAGACTGGGGTAGCGCCGAGCGTGCCCGGGACGATTCGCATGGCGCCGCCGAAGCTCGACGAGCATGGCGCGGAAATCCGCGCGCAGGGCTGGGCATCGTTCCCCTCGCGGCGCTGACGCATGCGCTATATCGGCAACAAAACCCGGCTGCTTCCGTTTGTGATGGGCATTGTCGAGAAGCTCGCGCTGTCGCCGAAGACGGCGCACGATGCCTTTTCCGGCACGGCCGCCGTTGGGCGCGCGCTCAAGGGCGCGGGATGGCGCGTGGCGTCGAGCGATCTGATGACGTACTCGTATGTCTTTCAGCGCGCGTACGTCGTGGCCCAGCGCGCGCCGAGCTTCGCGGCGCTGCGCGCAGGCGATCCCGAGCTGCGACGCGCGCTGCGCTCGCCGTCGTTCCGGAAGTCGATTGCGGGCAAGGGCGCGCTCGGCGCGATGAGCGAGTACCTCGCGCGATGGGTGGACGCGGAGCGCGGCTTCATCGGTACGCACTTCGCGCCGGCGGGCGGGCGGATGTACTTCACGCAGGAGAACGCCGATCGCATCGACGCGATACGGCGCCGCTTGTACGAGTGGTGGTCTGCGGGGCTCATCCAAGACGACGCATATTACGTGTTGCTGGCGGCACTGATCGAGGGCGCGGATCGTGTCGCGAACACGGCGGGCGTGTACGCGGCGTACATCAAGCGCTGGCAGTCGAATGCGCGGCGACCGCTCACCCTCAGACCGGAAATTCCGCAGGGCGGTGCGCGGGGCTCGACCGCGCATCGCGCCGACGCGACGACGGTGGCCGCGTCGACGGGAGAAGTGGAGCTGATCTACATCGATCCACCGTACAACGCGCGGCAGTATTCGGGCTACTATCATGTACCGGAGGTGATCGCCCGAGGGTGGTTCGACGCGGTGCCGGTGCTGCGCGGGAAGACCGGGCTCGTCGCCGGGGACGGACAGCAGAGCGACTGGTGCTCTGCCCGAAAGGCCGGGGCGGCGCTCGCGGCGCTGCTGGAGGCGACCGGCGCGCGTCACGCGCTGGTCAGCTACAATTCAGAGGGACTGCTTAGCGAGCGCGACCTGAAGGACGTGCTGGCCAATGCGGCAAAATTTGGAACAGTGAAGCGCTTCTCGCGCGGCTATCGCCGCTATCGGTCAGATAGCGACCGCATCGGGCGTGTTTACCAGGGAGATTCGGTCCGTGAGCTACTCTATCATGTGCGTCTTCGGTGACGTGACTTTACCGTTACGCGCTGCAGGACAATTCGTCTCTCATGCATGGCGAGCCTCGCACCATCTCTTTCGGATCTTACGGGGCTGTCCAGAGGGCGCACAAAGCGTTACACTAGCGTCGTGAAGACCACGGTGACAGCGCCGCGACCGATCGATCCGCTCGAAGCGGATCACGACGTAATTGCGCGTGTGCTACAGGGAGATCGTAACGCGTTCGGGTTGTTGATCGGACGTTACAGCGATCCGTTGTTCAGACACGCGCTCGGGATGACAGGAAGCCCAGATGTGGCGGAGGATATTCTCCAGGCCTCGTTCATCAAGGCATACCAGCATCTCGCGGAAGTGCACGGACGGTTCGATGCGTGGATATTCCGGATCGTGGCGAATGGGTGCAAGGACTGGCTCAAGAACATTCGCCGCACGCACCAGAGCTATGAGGAGGACGATCAGCCCTCTTCCTTTTCGACGCCGGACGAAGAGCTCGACCGCACGGAACTACGGAGTGATCTGGATACTGCGCTCATGCAGTTGGCTCCATCGCTACGCGAAGCGTTCGTGATGAAGCACGTCGAAGGTCGTTCGTACGAAGAGATGGCCGATCTGCTGACTACCACCGTCGGAGCACTTAAGATGCGCGTCCACCGCGCGCGTGAGGCGCTCCAGGCTCTTCTTGAGGAAAAGTACGCGTGATGCAAGACAACCTGGATCCCAGAGAGTATCGGAATCCGTCGGCTCCCAAGGGAGACGCGCCGGTTCGTCCGATCACCGATCGTGAAGTGCCGCTCACGGGCCAGCAGACGCCCACGGCGATCCATTCCTGGCTGGACGGCGAGCTTTCCGAGAGCGCCGTGCGTCAGAGCGATGCGTCGCGCGATGTGGATTTCTGGCTGCGTCTCGACCGTGAAGTGCAGGTTCGCCGTCAGATGACGACGCCCGCGCATCTCCACGAGCGGATCATGGAAGCGCTTCCCACTGCCGCCCCGGCCGTAGCCGAGCCGTGGTACAACCGCTCCTTCTCGTTGACGCCTGCTGTCGCGATCGCCGCGGCTGCTGGTGCCCTCGCGATCGGAGTCGCCGTTGGCGCGACGGTCCTGCACGTTCGATAAAACCGCAACAGCGGTTTGCACGAACTGCCGGTCTCTTCATTGAGACCGGCAGTTTTTTTTCGTCGGCGCAACGCCGTTTGTAAGACTGCTCACACAAGGCGTGCTGCCGCTCTCACAGAGTGAGTCCGGCATTCTGATTTCCCGTAAAATCCCCCAATGAATCGTCGGAATGGGATCGTGCATTGCAATAGTGCACACTGAGTTCTTCGTGCACGTTCTTCGGCGCGGAGTTGCCTGATGGATGAACCGATAAGCAGGGGGAAGTAAGCATGTTCATGAAAATCATCGCCGCCGCCGCCGTCATGGCCGTACCGGCTGCAGTGCATGCGCAGGGGACGACCAAGCTCCCGCAGGATACGACGCATGCGACGACGCACATTCGCACGGATTCAACGAAGGTCGATACGGCAAATGGCAGTGTCGTCACGAAGAACAAGACGACCATCAGCGATTCCGTCCGCGCGCCGCGCACACACGCCGATTCCGCGATGAACGTGTCGCCGATCGACAGCACGCGCATGGGTGTGCCCGCCACGCACAAGACGCCGCCGCGCTGACGAGCACGAGCAACAGCATGTCGAACGAACGGGGAGGACCGAGTGGTCCTCCCCGCTTTGCATCTGCTACCCTCGGATGATCTCTCGACGCATGAAGAGCTGCGCGACACCCTCGCGATAGAAATTATCGACGCGGCTCTCCTCGCGGAACGACATCGACTCGAGAAAGTCGCGCGCCCCGGGGAGCGCTCGCGGATCATCCGGCAGCTCCGCCAGCACGAACCGCGCACCCTTGGTCCCCAGATACGAAATCGCATGCTCGACGAGCAGCCAGCCCAGGCGCATGCGGCGGACGTCCGCGTCGATCACGGTCAGCTGCACTCGTCCGGCGCCGTCCGTGCCTCCGAAGAAGCCGGACACGATCACGCTCTCGAGACGACCCTCGAGCATCGTCCCCACCGCTCGTGCGTCGGCGCCAGGAGACTCCACCGTGGAGCGAAGCGCATCCAGTGCACCATCGATATATGGAGTGCCGCGCAGCACACGCTCGATGACGAGCGATGCCTGCGGCAGGAGCTCAGCCGAAACCGTGACGATCGTGCGCCAGTCGCTCATTGTGGCGCGTGCGTCAGAAGTGAATCGCGCGTCCAAGCACGGCGAGCGCCGCTTCACGCGTGGTCTCGCTCAGTGTGGGGTGCGGGTGGATGGTGAGCGCGATGTCCTCGCTCGAGCCGCCGAACTCCATCGTCAGCGTGAGCTCCGCGAGCAACTCCGACGCCGTCGGTCCGATGATGTGCGCGCCGAGCAGCTGGTCGGTCTCGGCATCGGCGATCAGCTTCACGAAGCCGGTCGCATCGCCCGCCGTGCGCGCGCGTCCGTTGGCCGAGTATGGGAAAGACCCAAGCGTGTACGCGCGCCCGCTCGCCTTCACCTGCTCCTCGGTGAGGCCGACCGAAGCCACTTCGGGGGTCGTGTAGACGATCGCAGGCATCGCGTCGTAGTGCATGTGCGACTGCTGTCCCGCGATGACTTCCGCCGCGATGATCCCCTCATCCTCCGCCTTGTGCGCGAGGAGCTGCCCCCCCACGACGTCGCCGATCGCGTAGACACCGGGAAGATTGGTGCGCATCTGGCTGTCGACGGTGATCTCCCCACGAGCGCCGAGCGCGAGGCCGAGTGCCTTGGCATCGATGCCGGAAAGCGATGGCTTGCGGCCGACGGAGACGAGCACGCGATCGGCCTCGAGCGTCTCCTTCGCGCCGTCCTTCTCGATGTCGACGAGCATGCGATCGCCGTCGCGGCGCGCACCGGTGACCTTCGTGCCGGTACGGATATCGAGTCCCTGTTTCCTGAACGTCTTCTCGGCCTCGCGCGCGAGCTCTCCATCGTAGCCGGCGAGGATCGACGGCAGGAGCTCGATGACCGTGACTTTCGCCCCGAGCCGGCGCCATACGGATCCGAGCTCGACGCCGATGACGCCGCCGCCGATGACGAGCAGGCGGTTCGGGACTTCGGTGAGGGTGAGCGCGCCGATGTTGGAGAGGACGCGATCCTCGTCGAAGGGGAGGAAGGGGAGGGCGATCGGTACGGAGCCGGTGGCGATGATGACGGATTTGGGTTTGTAGACGACGATATTGTTTTCGGGGGGCGCCCCCCGCACCTCGACCACATTCCCCGCCTGTAGCGTCGCACTCCCCTTCGCCCACGTGATCTTGTTCTTCCTGAATAGGAACTCGATCCCGCGCGTGTTCTGCGCCACCACCGCCGTCTTCCGCTTCTGCATCACATCGAGGTCGAGCCCCACATCCCCGACCATCACGCCGTGCGTCGCCGCGCGCTCGCGCGCGAACTCGTAGTGATGCGAGCTCTCGAGCAGCGCCTTGCTCGGGATACAGCCAACGTTCACGCACGTGCCCCCGAGCGTTGCGTCGCGCTCCACGCACACGGTCGACAAGCCGAGCTGCGCGGCGCGGATAGCGGCAACGTAGCCGCCCGGGCCGCCACCGATGATCAGAACGTCCGGTTCCAGTGTGTCAGTCATGACAGTCGCACGCCGCCGGCGATCACTCGACGAGCATCGACGCCGGATCCTCGATCAGCTCCTTGATCCGCACGAGGAAGAGCACCGCCTGCTGTCCTTCGACGAGCCGGTGATCGTACGAGAGCGCGAGGTACATCATCGGCCGGATCTCGACCCGCTTGTCGATTGCGACAGGACGGTCCTGGATCTTGTGCAGCCCCAGAATTGCGACCTGCGGATAGTTCAGAATCGGCGTCGATACGAGCGAGCCGAAGACGCCGCCATTCGTGATCGTGAAGCTGCCACCGGTGAGATCATCCATCGTGAGCGAGCCATCGCGCGCGCGCTTCGCCACCGCCGTGAGCGCGCGACTGAAGTCGAGCATCGACATCCGGTCGGCGTCTTTCACCACCGGCACCACGAGCCCGTTCTCCGCCGCCACGGCGATGCCGAGATTCACATAGTGCTTGTAGACGACGGAGTCGCCGTCGATCTGCGCGTTGACCGCGGGATACGCCTTGAGCGCGAGCGCAGCGGCCTTCGCGAAGAAGGGCATGTACGTGAGCTTGACGCCGTGCTCCTTCTCGATGCGTTCCCGCAGACGATCGCGCACGGCGGAGACGGCCGACATGTCGACCTCATTGAACGTCGTCAGATGCGCCGTCGAATGCTGCGACTCGAGCAAGTGCTCGGCAATGCGACGGCGACGGGTCGTCATGCGCTCGCGCGTCTCGCGTCCGTTCTGGGACGCTGGTGCGGTCGCGGCGGGCGCCGGTGCACGCGATGGCGCCGCCGGCGCGGCTGAAGTAGCAGTCGCAGCGGTGCGCTTCGGTGCTGCTGCAGCGGCGAGCATGTCGCCCTTCGTCACGCGTCCGCCGGGTCCACTCGCGGCGACCTTGGCGGGATCGATCCCCTCATTGGCCGCGATGCGCCGCACCGCCGGCGACGTCTTCGCGGGGGCGGACGGTGTGGCGGACTGCGGTTCGGACTCCGGCGCCGTTGCCTCCGTCTGCACAGGCGCAGCCGCAACGGCAGCCGTCGTCGCGCCCTCCTCGATCGCGCCGATCTCCTCCCCCACCTGTACGACGTCCCCTTCCTTCTTCAACTGCTTCGTGAGCACGCCCGCTTTGAACGCCGGCACCTCGACCGTGATCTTGTCGGTCTCGAGCTCCACCAGCGATTCGTTCTGGGCGACGGCGTCGCCCTCCTTCTTCAGCCACCGCGCGATCGTCGCTTCCACGATCGACTCGCCGAGCGGAGGCACCTTGATCGAGATCATTCCGCCTTCATTTGAGTGTCGAAAACTCACGGCTGCTCACGCGCGCATCGCGTTGCTCGCCGCGCCGCCGACTCTTAGCATTCGACACCAAATATAACGGGAGCCCCTTCGCGTGCGAGCGCTCACGGTCTCCGCCCACGGCGGGCTGGAGCAATTGCAAGTCGTTGCCGATCTTCCGATTCCAGCGCTGACCTCGCCAACGAGCGTGCGCGTACGCATGCACGCCGTCGCGCTCAATCATCTCGACCTCTTCGTCCTGGCCGGCCTCCCGGGCATGACGCCGCACCCCAACTGGGTCGTCTGCGCGGACGGCGCCGGCGTCGTCGACGCGACCGGCGATTCCGTCACGGGCATCGCCGTCGGCGACCGCGTCATGATCAACCCCGGCATTAGCGATCGCAGCTGCGACTTCTGCAAGGCGGGCGAGCAGTCCCTCTGCGAGCACTTCAAGATGCTCGGCGAGCATCTTCCGGGCACCGCCGCCGAGTACGTCGTCATCGACGCCGCGAATGTCCGGCGCATCCCCGCTGGGATCTCGTGGGAGCAGGCCTCGGCCTTCACCCTCGCGACGCTCACCGCCTGGCGCCTCGTCGTCACGCGCGCGCAGCTGCAGCCCGGCGAAACGATGCTCATCTGGGGGATCGGCGGCGGCGTCGCGATCGCCGCGCTCCAGATCGCGAAGCGCATCGGAGCACGCGTCTGGGTGACATCGGGGAGCCAGGCGAAGCTCGCGCGCGCGCGGGAATTGGGAGCTGACGAGACCTTCAACCATCGCACCGGCGATATCGTCCGCGAGGTCCGCGAGCGGAACGGGAGACGCGGCGTGCACGTCGTGCTCGACGATGTGGGCGAAGCGACGTGGGAGCGCTCGCTTCGCGTACTCGGCCGCGGCGGGCGTCTCGTCACCTGCGGCGCGACCTCGGGGTCCGTGGTCCAGACGGATGTGCGCAAGCTGTTCTGGCATCAGTGGACGATCATGGGCTCGACGATGGGAAACGATCGCGAGCTCGATGCGATCGTGCGCGCGCTCGGCGACGGCGCGCTCCTTCCGCCCATCGATGCGGTGTTCGCGCTCGACGATGCGCGCGCGGCGTACGAGCGTCTGTCGCAGGGCGATCAGTTCGGGAAGATCGTGATCCGTCTGCGCGATGACTGACCACGCGCAGTACACGCCTGAGGAGCAGCAGCGCATCCGTGCGGCGATCCTCGCGGGCGACGCCCCCGCCTGTCCGCGCTGTGACGTCGTGCTCACCACGCGACCCATCGGTGGCGGCTCCTTCGGGCTCGGCTACGCACGGCGGCGTGAGTGGCTCATCTGTCCGCAGTGCAAGCGGAGCGCCATATTCGATGTGAAGAAGGGAACGCGAAACTGATTTCTTCAACCGCTGGGTCTCCGTGAAGCGATGGACGCTATTCGTCATCCTGCCGCTCGTGCTCGCGTGCTCGACGGACGCGACGCCCAAGACGAAGCCGGTCGCCGCGCCCGTCGTCGAGCAGAAGGCGCCGGTGCGCGAGGCGCCACCGGAGGAGCCGCTCCCACCGATGACCGCGTCACCATCGTTCAGCATGGTCGACGCGGGAAACGGCGACTCGTGCGGAGTGGCCGAGAGTGCGGAGCTGTTCTGCTGGGGGCGCAACGAGCAGGGACAGCTCGGCGACAGCGGCACGACGGAGCGGCCGCTTCCGGTCGCCGTCGGCGAGGGGCTCAAGTGGAAGGCCGTCGTCACGGGCGGCTCGCACAGCTGCGCGCTCACCACTGATGGCGTGGCGTACTGCTGGGGCTCGAGCGTCGCGGGGCAGCTCGGGAGCGACACACTCGGCACGATCCCCGAGCCGTACCGCGTACAGAACGCGCCGGCATTCGCGAAGATCTCGGCGGGGGAGAACCACAGCTGCGCGATCACGTCCGACGGGAAGCTCTGGTGCTGGGGGGAGAATCTGCACGGCGAGCTGGGGCTCAGTGTGTTCAGCAAATACTCGCCGGCGGTGCAGGTGGCGCCGCAGCTCACCTGGTCGTTCGTGAGCGCGGGGCCGCACGACAGCTGCGGGATCACCACCGAGGGAAAGCTTTACTGCTGGGGGCTCGACAACGGTGGCGCGATCGGCGTGGAGGCGGGCGATGCGTGCCAGAGCGACGATGGTCCGGCGATGTGCGCGCTTCCGTTGCGCCAGCCCGCCGATTCGCTTCGCTTCACGGCCGTCGCGACCGGCGTGAATCACAGCTGCGCGATCACGACCGGCGGCGTGCTCTATTGCTGGGGCACCAACGATCACGGGCAGCTCGGCAGCGGCTTTCGCGAGGCGCTCGGTCCGACGGCGGTGATGGGCGATGCGCGCTACGTCGCGGTTTCCGCAGGGCGCGAGTTCACGTGCGCGCTCACGAAGAGCGGCGTGGTGCAATGTTGGGGCGCCGACGACGACGGACAGCTCGCTGGGCGCGCCGCCGATGCGACCGTCCCTGCACCAATCGCAGGAACGACGAAGTTCGTCGCGCTCGCATCCGGCAGCGCGCACAGCTGCGCACTCTCCGCGGATCATACTGTGTATTGTTGGGGGTCGAACGGAAACGGGCAGCTCGGCACGGGCGGGCACAAACGCAGCTTCGCGCCGGCGCGGCTGAGGTTCGCCACGCGGGATCATCCTTAACCGGCGCATCGCCGGGAGCACGCTGTGGAATTTCTGGACCGACTGCAGGGCAGCTTCGATCAACTCGCGCTCTACATCCCCGCACTGCTCGGCGCGCTCGTCATCCTCTTCGCCGGCTACCTGCTCGCGAAGCTCATCGAGCGCGCGATCGATCGCGGGTTGAACAAGCTCGGCATCAACCGGTGGCTGAAGCGCGGCGGCGTGCTCGATGCCGTCGAGCGCACGGGGTGGCGTCGCACGCCGTCGCGGCTCCTCGGCAACATCGCCTTCTGGTTCGTGATGTTCGTGGTGATTCTCGTCGCCGCGAACGCGCTCGGACTGTCATCGCTGACCAACGTGTTCTCCGAGCTCGTGAGCTACATCCCGAGTGTGATCGCCGCGCTCGTGATCATCCTGGTCGGCATCGTGCTCGGCGAGTTCGTGGATGGGCTGCTGATGGCATCGGCCGGGAGCATCCCCGGCGGCCCAACGCTCGCGCGCGTGGGGCGGGCGGGGGTCATCATCCTCGCGATCTTCATGGCGCTGCAGGAGCTCGGGATCGCGACAGAGATCGTGACGACGGCGTTCGCCATCATCTTCGGTGCGCTCGCACTCGCCTTTGCGCTGTCGTTCGGGCTCGGCAATCGCGAGCTCGCTGGCGAAATCACGCGCGAGTGGTACGAGCGTTTGCGAGCAGAGCGTGAGACGATCGCGTGGGAGAACGCGAAGCGTGCGGCGCGCGAATCGGAGGAGGTCGCAGAGGTCGACGAGGGTCCCGTAGAAAGCGAGGCCCCGCTTGCCTGAGCTGTGCCCGTAAGTTGTTGCGGCTAAATGGATTATCGGACACGTCGCGGGTTGCTGACATCGCCTCGACGGTGTATATTTGTGTTGCTGTCCGCACGCCGAATTCCCCCCCAGTAACCCCCGCCTCATGACCGCTCCGAACAACCGGGAACGCATCGTCTCGCGCCTTATCGACGCCGAGGTGAAAGAGTCGTTCATCAACTACTCGATGAGCGTCATCGTCTCGCGCGCGCTCCCTGATGTACGCGATGGGCTCAAGCCGGTGCACCGGCGCGTGCTCTACGCGATGAACGAGCTCGGGCTCGTCCCGGGGCGTCCGTTCAAGAAGGCAGCGACGGTCGTCGGCGATGTGCTCGGCAAGTACCATCCGCACGGTGACTCGAGCGTCTACGATGCGCTCGTGCGAATGGTGCAGGACTTCTCCCTGCGCTATCCGCTCATCGATGGACAGGGAAATTTCGGATCGGTCGATGGCGATCCTGCGGCCGCGTATCGGTACACCGAAGCGAAGCTGATGCCGATCGCGATGGAGCTGTTGGCGGACATCGACAAGGAGACGGTTGACTACGTCGCGAACTACGACGACCGCCTCGTCGAGCCGAGCGTGCTGCCGTCGGGAATTCCGAATCTCGTCGTCAACGGGTCGTCGGGGATCGCGGTCGGAATGGCGACGAACATGCCACCGCACAATCTGCGCGAGGTCATCGCCGCGGTCGTGCACCTCATCGCAAAACCCGACGCGACGACGGCGGACATCCGGAAGCTGATCAAGGGTCCCGATTTCCCGACGGGCGGCTACATCTACGGCCGCGAAGGCATCTTCAATTATCAGGAAACGGGGCGCGGACGGATCGTCATGCGCGCGCGCGCGGTCATCGAAGAGAAGGAGTCGTCGAACAAGTCGCAGATCGTCGTCACGGAGATTCCGTATCAGGTGAACAAGGCGAGCCTCGTCAAGCAAATCGCCGAGCTCACGAAGGAGGCGAAGCTCGAAGGGATCAGCGCGCTGCGCGACGAGTCGGACCGCGACGGCATGCGTATCGTGATCGAGTTGAAGCGCGATGCGATTCCGCGTGTGGTGCTGAACCAGCTGTACAAGCACACCACCATGCAGTCGACGTTCGGCGTCATCAACCTCGCGCTGGTGCCCGACGTCAACACCGGGCAGCTCGTGCCGAAGGTGATGCCGCTCAAGGAGCTCCTCGAGCACTACATCGCGCACCGGTACGAGGTCGTCGTCCGCCGCACGCAGTTCGATCTGAACAAGGCGCTCGACCGCGAGCACATCCTCGAGGGGCTCAAGATCGCGGTCGACAACATCGACGAGGTGATCAAGCTCATTCGCGCGGCAGAGGATACGCCGAAGGCGAGCACGCAGCTGCAGGCGCGCTTCAAGCTCTCGGAGCGGCAGGCCGAAGCGATCCTCAACATGCGCCTCGCGAAGCTCACCGGTCTCGAGATCGAGAAGCTGGAGGCGGAGCTGGCGGAAGTGCGCGCGGAGATCAAGGAGCTGCGCGCGATTCTCGGCTCACGCGACCGCCGGATGCAGATCATGACGGAGGAGCTGCAGGCGCTCTCCGCCAAGTACGGCGATGATCGCCGCACGGAGATCACGAGCGACGAGGGTGAGTTCACGATCGAGGATCTGATCGCCGAAGAGGACATGGTCGTGACCGTGTCGCACTCGGGGTACATCAAGCGCACGTCGGTGTCGACGTACAAAAAGCAACGCAGGGGCGGGCGAGGGCTGAACGGGCAGGGGCTCAAGGACGAAGATTTCGTCGAGCATCTGTTCATCGCGTCCACACATGATTACATACTGTTCTTCACGAGCGATGGCCGCTGCTTCTGGCTGAAGGTGCACGAGATCCCGCTCGCGGGACGTGCGGCCAAGGGGAAGCCCGTCGTGAACCTGATCAACGTCACCGTCGACACGACCATTCGGGCGATGGTGCCGGTGCGCGAGTTCAGCGACAAGCAGTTCCTGCTCTTCGTCACGCAGCTCGGCACGGTCAAGAAGTCGGCGCTCACGGAGTACGGCAATCCACGCTCGACCGGCATCAAGGCGATCAAGATCGAAACCGGCGATCAGCTGATCGACGTCCAGGTCACCGAGGGCAACAACGACATCGTGCTGGCGACGAAGTACGGACTCTCGATCCGCTTCCACGAAGGAGACGTCCGCGAGATGGGACGCGATACGACCGGCGTGAAGGGCGTTGCGCTCTCGAAAGGGGACGAGGTGAAGGGGATGGTCGTGATCAAGCGCGACGCGACGCTCCTCGTCGTGACGGCGAAGGGGATGGGCAAGTGCTCGCCGATCGAGGAATACCGCGTGCAAAAGCGCGGTGGGAAGGGTATTCTCACGCTCAACCGCACCGAAAAGACCGGTGAAGTGGTCGCGCTCAAGGAAGTTCTCCCCGACGACGAGTTGATGCTCATCACCAAGCAGGGAATCGTGATCCGGATGCCCGTGAAGGGGATTCGCGTGAGCGGGCGCAATACGCAGGGTGTCAAGCTCGTGCATCTCGACGAGGGAGACATCGTGTGCGATGTCGCGCGCGTGGTGATCGAGGATGGAGAGGAAGGCGAGGAAGGGCTCGACGAGCCGGTGATGGTGTCGCCCGACGAAGAAGAGGAAGGCTAGACTCGATGCCGGCGTCCGCCACCGCGGCTTCGTCCGCGCCGACGGACACGATCTCCCTGGTCTCGCTCGATGAGATCCGGGCGGCAGCGCGACTCCTGCGCGGTGTGGCGGTTCGCACGCCGCTGCTTCCCGCCGACGAGCTGAGCGAGCAGCTCGGCGGCGGCGCCATCTTCGTGAAGCCGGAGATGCTGCAGCGCGGCGGCGCCTTCAAGTTCCGCGGCGCCTACGTGTTTCTCGCGGGGCTCTCGGCCGCGACGCGCGAGCGCGGAGTCATTGCACCGTCCTCGGGAAATCATGCGCAGGCGGTGGCCTTCGCCGCGCGCATCTTCGGCGTCCATGCGACGCTCGTGATGCCAACCACCGTCACCGCCGTCAAGCGCGCGGGCGTCGAGCGGCTGGGCGGGACGGTCGAGCTCGCGGGGACGACGACGGCGCATCGCATGGAGCGCGCGGAGGAGCTCGCGAAGGAGACCGGCGGCGTGCTCGTGCCGCCGTACGACGACGCGCGCATCATCGCGGGGCAGGGCACCGCGGGGCTCGAGATCATCGAGGATCTTCCCGATGTCGGTACGGTGCTCGTGCCGGTGGGCGGCGGTGGGTTGAGCGCGGGCGTCGCCACGGCGGTGAAGCTCCTCGCGCCGAACGCCCGCGTGATCGGCGTCGAGCCGGCGAACGCGCCGAAGCTCTCGCGCGCGCGGGAAAGCGGAAAGCCGGTGCGCCTCGAGCACACGGGCGGGATGGCGGACGGGCTGCTCGCGACGCAGATCGGCACGATCCCCTTCGCGCATCACGCCGCGTACATCGACGAAGTGGTCACCGTCGACGACGCCGCGCTCGCGCCGGCGATGCGCTATCTGCTCGACCGTCTCAAGATCGTGGCGGAGCCGAGCGGCGCGATCACGATTGCGGCACTGCAGAGCGGGCGTGTGGAGCCGCGCGGAAAGACCGTCGCGGTGCTCAGCGGCGGCAACATCGAGTACGACGGGCTGCGGAGCGTGCTCGGTGATGGATAGAGCGCGCATCCTCATCGCGGATGAGGACTTCGTGCTCTCACGCACGCTCACGTGGCTCCTCCGCGACCAGGGATACGATGTCGCCGTGGCGCCGGGCGGGCGCGGCGTGATGGATCATCTCAAGGTAACGTCGCCGGATCTGCTCATGATCGACGTGGGCGCCCGGCCCGCCGATGGCTACCAGCTGCTCGAGCGCATGCGCGGCGAGGAGCAGTGGCGCGACATGCCGGTGCTCGTAATGTCGCCGCAGGCCCCCGATGAGATGTCGATGCAGGTGCTCAAGTTCGGCGCGACGGATTTCCTCAGCAAGCCGTTTCACGTGCGCGAGCTACTCGCCCGCGTGCGAATGCAGCTCCGGGTGCGACGCGAGATCCTCCACGCGCGCCACGCGCTGCAATCCACGGAGGTCGAGCTCGCGCAGGTGCGAACCGAGGCGGAGAAGCGCCGCCAGCTCGTCGACATCCTGCAGGAGGTGCACGGCGACTTCTCCTCAGAGGAGCTCTATCACATCCTCGTGCGCCGCGTCGCGCACGCGCTCGACATCTCGCACTGCTCGCTGATCCTCGCGCGGCCGGGCGATGCCCTGGGCATCGTCGCCGCTGCCTACGAGACACCGGGGCTGCGCCACCTCGAGATCGAGTTGAAGCGCTATCCGGAGATTCGCGAGGCGCTCAACACCTCGGAGCCCGTGCTCGTGAGCGATGTGACGACGAGCCCGTTGTACGCCGAGGCGCGCAACGAATGGGCGATCTCGCGCAACGATGTGCAGGTGCGCTCGGTGATCGCGCTGCCATTCCGCATCGATGGTGTGGAAGCCGGGGTGGTGTTGCTGCGCACGCTCGATGGCGAGCCGTCGCTCAAGCTGTCGGATGTCGACTTCGCGGACGATGTCGTAAAGGCGGCGGTGAGCGCAATCCAGCGCGCGCAGGCGATGGAGAGCACGCGCGCGGACAACGAGCGCCTCGAGGTGCTGGCGCTCACCGATTCGCTCACCCTCACGCTGAATCGGCGCGCGCTCACGGACCGGCTGGAGTCGGAGCTCGATCGTGCGCGGCGATACTCGCTGACACTGTCGGTGCTGATGGTCGACCTCGACCACTTCAAGGCGGTGAACGACAGCTTCGGGCATCTCGCGGGGGATGAGGCGCTGCGCGGCGTCGCGCGCGTGCTGCAGCGCGAGGCGCGTTCGGTGGACGTCGTCGCGCGCTACGGCGGCGAGGAGTTCGTCGTCATCCTCCCCGAGACGGGGGAGGACGGCGCGGTGAAGGTGGCGGAGCGCATCCGGGTGCGCGTGACGGAGCAGGCGGGGGAAGGGCTGGTGCCGATGCCGGCAGTGACAGTGAGCATCGGCGTCGCCACCGTGCTCTCGACGCAGGTGCAGGCGCCGGAGGAGCTGATCGCGCTCGCGGACGAGGCGCTCTACAGGGCGAAGGCGCAGGGGCGCAATCGCGTGTGCACGTGAGTTGTACGTAATTACGGGATGAGCACGCGCTGCCCTCGCTGTCAGTCGATTTACGCTGACGACGCCCGGTTCTGTCCGAAGGACGGAACGAAGCTCGAAACCATGGCGTCCGCGCCGGTGTCGACGCCGCTGGCGCGACCGTTCATTCCGCCCGCCGCTCCGGTTGCGCCACCAGTGGCTCCCGTCGCGGCGCCAGCGCCACCGGTTGCGCCACCCGCGGCTCCACCGCCGCTTGCCGTTCCCTCCGCGCCTCCGCCCCCATCATCGCACGCGCGCGTCTTCGAGCCGCTTGGGAGCGAGAATCGCGCGACCGCGCAGCGCTCCGGTGCGCAGAGCCCCGCGCCGGGGAAGCCCGCGGACTACTCGAAGCTCGTCGGCGAGACGCTCGACTCGCGCTACTCGATCACGCGGAAGATCGGCGAGGGCGGAATGTCGTTCGTCTACCTCGCCGACGATCTAATAAAGAAGGAACAGGTCGCGATCAAGATTCTTTCGCCCGCGCTGAGCCACGACCGCACGGCGATGGCGCGGCTGCGGCGTGAGGCGGAGCTCGCGGGTCGGCTCGTGCATCCGAACGTCTGTCACATTATCAGACTGGGCGAGACGAGCAACGGACTCGTGTACGTCGTGATGCCCTTTGTGCAGGGTGAGCTGCTGTGCGACGTCACCAACCGCGCGAAGCAGCTCCCGCTCGAGCAGACGGTCCGCTACATCACCGACATCGCGGCAGGGCTGCAGGTCGCGCACGATCTCGGCATCGTGCACCGCGACCTCAAGCCCGAGAACATCATGATCAGCCGCAACCTCGACGGCACGGAGCGCGCGATCGTGATGGACTTCGGGCTCGCGAAGGAGCGGCAGGTGAGCGACGAGATCAAGAAGCTGACGGCCACCGGCATCGTGCTCGGCACGCCGGAGTTCATGAGCCCGGAGCAGCTGCGCGGCAAACCACTCGATCCGCGCACCGATGTCTACTCGCTCGGGCTGATGGGGTACGAGATGCTGACGGGGAAGCTTCCGTTCGTGGGCCGCACGCAGCAGGAGATCATGATCGCGCGATTGCGCAGCGAGCCGCAGCCCATTCGTGCGTCGCGCCCCGATCTGAATTTTTCCGCGACGGTCGAGAAGGTGCTGCTCAAGAGCATGGAGCGCGAGCCCGCTGAGCGCTATCAGTCGGCGCCGGAATTCGCCGCAGCGCTGGGGGAGGCGGCCGGGCCGGCGAAGGGGAACAGCGGCGTGCTGGATCGGATTTTCGGACGGTGATGCGGCGGCGCATGCCGCAGCTCCAGCCCCATTGCAGCCCGTCACAACGCACGATCAGATTTCACCCCATGAAGCGACACGCGGCGTTTGAGCCACCCGAGTACGTCGCCTGGGCACCCGATGCGGCCGAGCAGGAGCGTTTTACCGCCACCATCGCGCAGCACCCGGATCGGGCGGCGATCATCGATTCGCTGCGTGAGCCCCAGCTCCTTGCCATCTACGCGGGGCTCGTCCGCACCCGGCTGATCGACATCGCCCTTAAACGGTTCGTGAAGCAGGGGGTCATCTCCAAGGCGTGGCTCAGCACCGGCGAGGAGGCTGCCACCGTCGGCCCCGTGCACGCCCTCAGGCGAGGGCCCAACGCCGACATCGTCGCGCCGATGATCCGCAACTCGGGCGCGTGCAACGAGATGGGGATGCCGGCGGCGGACATCTTTCGCGCCTACATGGGCACCGGCGACAGCCCCTCGCACGGCCGCGACGGGCACTACGGCGACTTCGCCCGTGGCATCCTCTCTCCGGTATCGATCGTGGGCGATTGCGCCGCCGTGGTGGCCGGGATCGCCCTCGCCATGCGCCTCCAAGGGCGTGACAACATCGCCATCACCTGGATTGGTGACGGAAGCACGAAGGCGGGCGTTTTTCATGAGGGGCTCAACTTCGCCGCGGTCAATCGCGTCCCGGCGATTTTCGTCATTCAGAACAATCAGGTCGCGCTGGGCACACGTCTCGCCCAGCATCACCTCGAGCCCGGGCCCACGAGCTTCGCGAACTGGCCGGAAGCCTACGGAATCTGGGGCGGCGTGTTCGACGGCAATAACGTGCTCGATGGATACGCGCTCACCTCACTCGCCGCCGATCGCTGCCGGCGCGGCGATGGGCCCGCGCTCCTGATCGCGGAGACGTTCCGGATGGGCGGCCATGCGACGCACGATGAGCACGAGGCGCGTCGTACCTTCGACGCGGAGCTGTTCGGACTGTGGGGACGGCGCGAGCCGATCGCGATGTACGAGCAGTGGCTCGTCGCGCGCGGGATTCGCGCGGCGCAGCTCGAGTCGGTGGAGATGGAAGTGGAGCTCGAAGTAAACAAGGCAGAGGAAGAAGCACTCGCGAGTCGCGCCGGCAGCATGCCGAAGGGCGAAGATGCGCTGGGTGGAGTCTATCACAACGGAATTGGGTCATGAGATCAGTATTGGCGATTGCAGGAGTCTTCGGGCTGGCCACCGCCTCACTCGCGTGCGGCGGGTCGAGCGGCGATGGGGGCGTCACACCGCCCGACGGCGCATTTCCGAGCCCGCTCACGGTCTCGGGTGGAATGCACATCGGCTACTTCGCGAAGGTCCCCGGCGCGCGCGTGATGGCTCTCGGCCCCGACGGCGCGGTGTACGTGAGCGTGATGGGCTCGAACAAGGTCGTGCGGGTGTGGGATGCGAACGGCGACAACGTCGCCGATAGCGCACGCACGGTGGTGGATGGGCTCAACGGTCCGTCGGGGCTCGCCTTTCACAAGGGCTTTCTCTACATCGCGAACACGAACGGCGTCGTGCGCGTGACACTCAACGCGCAGGGTACGGCGACGGCCGCGCCGGTGCAGGTCAACTCGCTCCCGGGCGGCGGTGGACATTCCACGCGCACGATCGTCTTCGGCGACGACAGCGCGATGTACGTGTCCGTTGGATCGTCGTGCAACCTCTGTGTCGAGAGTGATTCCGAACGCGCGACCGTGCTGCGCTTCAACGAGGACGGCTCAAATGGCCACGTGTTCTCGCGCGGGCTGCGCAACGCCGTCGGGCTCGCGGTGCATCCGACGACGAAGAAGCTGTGGGTGTCGCAGAACGAGCGCGACAACGTGCCGCCCGACCACCAGGATCTGCCGCCGGAGGAGATCAACATTCTCCAGAGCGGGAAGGACTACGGGTGGCCGTACTGCTATTCGCTGCACGGCGCGCCGGTGCCGAATCCGGAGTACAACGACGCTGCGCGCTGCTCGACGACCGTCACCGCCGCGCTCGAGATGCAGGCGCACTCCGCGCCGCTCGGCATGACCTTCCTCGACAAGGCGACGCTGCTCCCATCCGAGTATCGCGGCGATCTGCTCGTCGCCTTTCACGGCTCGTGGGATCGTGACGCGCCGACGGGTGCGAAGGTCGTGCGCGTGAAGATCTCCGACGGTTTGCCGACGGGAGTGGAGGATTTCGTGAGCGGGTGGCAGCGCGCGGATGGCTCGCGCTGGGGACGCCCCGCCGATGTGCAGGTCTACAAGGATGGGTCGGTGCTCATCTCGGACGATCAGAGCGGCGCGCTCTACCGCGTCGCGCCGTAGCACGATGATGCCCGCGTGGCGCGCGGCGCTCGCCGCATTGGTACTGGCCGGCGCTGTGGCGGCGCCGCTCGAGGCGCAGCGCGCGATGCGGAGCACGGTGCCGAATGCGGTCATCGTCGCGCGCGCGGACACGCTCATGATCGCGGGCCGCATCTTCGCGGCGGAGTCGCTCTATTACATCGCCGTGCGCCGCGGCCCGCGCGATCCCGTCGCTCGCCTGGCGCTCGGCCGGTATCTCGCGCAGCGCGGCGCGCTCAAGGTGGGTGCGGTGCTCATGGAGGAGGCGCGCTACTTCGGCGGCGACGCGGCGCGCATCGCAGTGGAGCTCGCGCCGGTGTACGAGAGGCTCGGCGAGTACAACCATCTCGCTGCGCTTCCGGCGAGCGCGGTGCCGTACGGTGAGCGGATGCGCGCGGAGTATCTGCGCGACAACCGCCCGGGGATCGCCGGCCCCGACTCGGCGACGGTCGACTACACGGTGAACGACAGTCAGCTACTGGGCCGCGTGAGGCTCCTCATCGGCGCGGACACCGTGATGGCGACGATCGATGCGCGCGCGGAAGGGCTCGTGCTCGACACCGCGTGGGCGAAGCGAAAGGCGCTCGTGCGCTTCGGTGCGCGCACGATGGCCGTGCGGGATATCGATGCGGTCACGCCGGCGGTGACCCTCGGGGCGTACACCTTCACGAACGTGCCGACGCGCTTCGCGCTGCTGCACGGCGCGTCGAAGGCGACGATCGGGCTCGATCTCATCGGACAGCTGGCGCCGAGCTTCGATCCGCGGCGCGGGACGGTCATGCTGCGCGCGGGCGGGCGCCTGCCGTCCACGTTCCCGGGGCTGCGGATCGCGACGTTGACGAACGATCGTGGCGTGTACGTGGTGAAGGGCGAGACGATCTTTCCGCTCGGGCACCCCGATGTGCAGCGCTACTTCCGGAACTCGCGGTGGACGTTGAATCCGAAGCGGGGCGAGGTGCTGGTCGATTCCGTGGGGACTCCGAACGCGCTGTAGCTCCGGAAAAAATCGCTCGAATTCAAACGATTTTCAGCGCCCGATCCGCTGTAGCTCCACCAGCAGACATCGATCCTGGACGACATCAATACCCGCGCGCGCAAGCTGCTCCGCGACCGCGTCGTGCCGGATCCCCAACTGGAACCACACCGCCTTCGGTCGCTTCGCGAGAATGTCATCGACGTGCGGCGGGATGTCCTGCGGTCGACGAAAGACGTCGACCAGCTCGATGTCGCCGGGGATCTCGGCGAGCGTCCGATACACCGGGCTCCCGAACAGCTCGCGCAGCTCCGGATAGTAGACCGGCACCGGGATGATCTCGTAGCCGGCGCGGTGCGCGTGGTCTGGAACGTAGTACGCGGGCGCGCGGGACTCCGGCGTCTTGATGCCGAGCACCGCTATCCGATGCGTGCGCTCGAGCAGCGCGCGGAGCTCCGCTGGTGTATCCAGCAGTCGCGCCCTCCACGCGTCCGGCGACTCGGCGTCCTGTGCGTGCTCGGCGCTCATTCGCGATCGTCCGCGGCGTACGCGTCGACCGACATCTTGAGCTGCTGCGTGAGCTCGGCGTCCCCGCTGAGGAGCGTCTCCCATGATATCTCGCGCCCTTTTCTGCGCCCCTTGAGCGCGATCTTCACGCCCTCTTGAGAGATGCTCACCGTGTAGAGATCGCGGCCGAGCTTGAGCTCGCGCCTGATCGGACTGTCGAGCTTTGCAATCATCGAATCTCCGGGAGGCGGAAGGCGCGCAGGGCGCCTCGCTTTACTGTCAAAATGCGTGCTCGAATGGGCTCCGATTTTCCGTGCGGGGTAACGTGCACCTGACCGATCAGCTAGCTTTCAAGCCTGTATACAATGACCGCTGGCACTTAGGAGATTCCCGAATGCGAATGCTCGTTCTTGGTGCGGGGCTGCAGGGCTCCGCATGCGCGTATGATCTGCTGCAGAATCCGAATGTCACCGAGGTTCGCCTCGCCGACCTGAACATTTCGCATCTCCCGCACTTCCTGAACGAGTATTCGGGAAAGCGCCTGATTCCGACGCCGCTCGACGTGCGAGACCGCGACGCTGTGCTCGCCCTGATGCGCGAGAGCAAGGCGACGATGAGTGCGATCCCGTACTACTTCAATCTCGACCTTGCGCGGCTCGCCGTGCAGGCGGGCACGAACTTTTGTGACCTCGGCGGCAACACCGAGATCGTCTTCCAGCAGAAGGAGCTGGACGCCGCTGCGCGGAAGGCGAAGGTCACCGTCGTACCGGATTGCGGGCTCGCGCCGGGGATGGTGAACATCCTCGCGCAGTACGGCATCCAGCAGCTCGATGACGTGAAGTCGGTGAAGATCTTCGTCGGCGGTCTGCCGCAGCATCCCGAAGGACCGCTCAAGTACCAGATCGTGTACTCGCTCGAAGGTGTGCTCGATTACTACACGACGCTGTCGTGGATCGTTCGCAATGGGAAGCGCGAGCAGGTGAAGGCGCTGTCCGAGCGCGAGCCGGTGGTCTTCCCGATGCCGGTGGGCGAGCTCGAGGCGTTCCATACGGCCGGCGGGCTGTCGACGATGGCGTGGCGCTACGAAGGAAAGATCCCGTCGATGGAGTACAAGACGCTCCGCTATCCGGGACACGCGCACATCATGGAGGCGATTCGCGAGCTGGGGCTGCTCGAGCTCGAACCCGTCGATGTGAAGGGGACGAAGGTCGTGCCGCGTGACCTGACCGTCGCGGCGATGGGCCCGCGTCTCACGAAGCCCGAGTCGCACGATCTCGTCGCGATGCGCGTCGTCGTTGAAGGAACGAAGGCCGGCAAGGAGAAGAAGGTGGGCTGGGAGCTGCTCGACTACTACGACGAGGCGCGCGGCATCAGTGCAATGATGCGGACCACGGGCTACTCGCTGTCGATCACGGGGCAGATGCAGGCGAACGGCGAGCTCGAGACGGGGGTCCACACACCCGACGAATGCATTCCGGCCGAGAAGTACATCTCGGAGCTGGCGAAGCGCGGCGTCAAGATCAACGAGATCCAGCCGCGATGATCGAGACGTAGCTCACGATGCGGCAACCCTTGGCGCGCCTGGGCGACCCCGTCGCCACCGTCGCGACGCCGGCGCTCGTCATCGACCTCGATGCGATGGAGCGCAATCTCGCGGCGATGGCAGAATTTGCGCGCTCCCGAGGTATTCGCTTACGCCCGCACGCCAAGATGCACAAGAGCGCGGCAATCGCGAAGGCGCAGATCGCCGCTGGTGCGGTCGGTGTCTGCACACAGAAGGTGAGCGAGGCCGAGGTGCTTGCCGATGCCGGGATCGCGGACATCTACATCAGCAACGAAGTGATCGACGCAGCGAAGCTGGCGCGCGTGGCCGAATTGGCCGGTCGCATCAAGCTCGCGATCGCGGTCGATTCGATCCTCGGCGTGGATCGCCTCGCCGAAGCGTGCAAGGCCGTCGGTGGCGCACCGAATGTGCTCGTCGAGATCGACGTCGGCCAAGGTCGCTGCGGCGTTTCGCCGGCGGCAGCAGGTGCGCTCGCGCGTCATGTTGTCTCACGAGGACTATGCTTCGCGGGGCTGCAGGCCTACCAGGGCGAGGCCCAGCACCGACGGGGCGCGGCAGAGCGCGAGTCCGCATCGCGCAACGCGGCCACATTGGTGCGCGAGGCGCAGGCGAGCATCGCCTCCGCCGGCATCGCGTGCTCACTCGTGACAGGCGGAGGCACCGGCACGTTCGTCTTCGACGAGGCGAGCGGCGTGTTCGGCGAGCTGCAGGTTGGCAGCTATCTGTTCATGGATGGCGATTACGCCGACAATGAACCGGCGGAACACGCGCCCCACTTCGAGCAGGCCCTGTTCGTCAAGTCGCAGGTGATGAGCCGCAACGCATCGCACGTGGTGATCGACGCCGGCCTCAAGGCGTACGCGATCGACTCCGGGCTACCGCGGGTTTGGCGGCGCGAGCTCGAGATGGTCAATTTCGGCGACGAACACGGCATCCTGGAGCCCCGCGGCAGTGGCTTGGCCGTCGATCTCCCCTCGCTCGGCGAGACGGTCTGGCTGGTACCGGGGCACTGCGATCCGACCGTCAACCTCTACGACAGCTACGTGGCGGTGCGCGGCGGGCTGGAAGGGGGCGTAGTCGAGGCGCTGTGGCCAGTCGACACGCGTGGCTGCCTGATCTGAAGCGGGAGGAGGAACGGCAACGCCATCGCCGGGCCGCCAACGATCGTCAGACGATCGCGCTCAACGCTCGAACGAAGCCAGCGTCGCGCCCATCGCGTCGATCGTCGACTTCGCGTTCCAGCGGTCGACGCCGTTGTAGATGAAGGCGAAGGCGAGCATCTCGCCGTTCTTCGCGGTGACGTAGCCGCCGAGGGAGATGACGCTGTTCGTCGTCCCCGTCTTGGCGTGGAGATTTCCCTGCGCGGGAGTCGCGCGCATGCGGTGGCGCAGGAGTTCCGACTGCCCCGCGATCGGGAGCGAGGTGTGAAAGGCGTCCTTCCACGGCGCGCGGTTCGCGTACGAGAGCAGCTGTACGAGCGCGCGCGGGGTGATCTTGTCGAGCACCGAGAGCCCGCTCCCGTCGGCGGCGAACACTGCGCCGGGCGCCGCGCCAACCTTCGTCGTCATGAAGCTCTGCAGCAGTCCGTTCGCGGTCTCCACCGAGCCCACCGAGGTCGGTGACGCGTGGCGTCCCGCGTCGCGGAAGAGCAGCTCGGCATAGTGGTTGATGCTTTCGCCGTTCATGACGTCGAGCATCTGTCCGATCGGCGGCGACTGAAGCCCAGTGATCTTCACCGCGGCTGGCGGCGTGGCAGCGAACGACGTCGTGCCGTCGATCGAGATGCCGCGAGCCTGCAGCGCACGGCGGAACGCGCCGGCGCAGTAGGCAGTCGGATCTTCGACGACGAGCTGGTAGGAACGCTCGCCGGCGCGCAGGCCGATCGTGCCGGAGACCTGAATGACGCCGGCGGCAGTCGTGTGCGCGGAGATGCGCGCGCCGCGGCCGGGAACGACGCGGACGGTCGAGGCGACGGGGAGCGTCGTTGCGGGATCGAAGGTCACCACCGCGCCCGACTTTCCGCCGACGGGCTTCACGCGAATGATCACGAGATTCTCGTTGAGCGAGAGCGCGGAGATGCGTGCGGCGTAGCCGGACTGCAGATAGCGCGTCTGCCATCCCTCGGGGATGCGCTGCGTGTCGAAGGCGCTGGCATCGGCGATGAGGGTGCCGGTGACGCGCTTGACTCCCGCGTTCGAGACCAGCTGCGCGAGCGCGTCCATGGCGCCGCCGGCACCGGTGATGAAACGCTTGGAGAGCGCGGGATCACCGTCGCCGCGGATGATCAGGTTGCCGCGCAGCGTGCCGTCGGCGCCGAGCGATCCATCGCGGAGCACGTCGGTGCTGAACTGATGCTGGGCGCCGAACTGGTCGAGCGCGAGCGCGGTCGTGAACAGCTTCATGTTCGACGCGGGCTGCAGCGGCTCGTCGGGATTTACGGCGTACAGCGTGTCGTTGCGCGTGAGGGAGACCACCACGACGCCCCACGTGCCGTTGCGGACGCGGCTCATCATGAGCTGGTGCAGATCGCTCACGAGCTCGAGGGCGCTCGCGGGGGTTTCGAAGTGGATCGCGGCGACCGCGCGGGTTTCGCGACGGGCGCGCCGGCGGGGGCGGTGCTTGGTGTCGTCGGTAGGCTGACGGACGGACGGCGCGGTGAATGCGCGAGGGGCGGCCGCAACTCCTTCGGTGGGGCTAGCGAGCACAGCAGTAAACACCAGCGCGATGACGGCGTTGCGTAGACACGGTGTTGACTGGATACGGCGGGAAATCGATGACAAGTGCAGCGCCGGCATGATGTTAGGAGAGCGGAAGCGGGAATGACGCGGGTCCTGGAAACTCATGAGACGCGAGGCGCACGTCAACCCTTTCACAACGAATCGGAAGGGGGCTCCGTCACATCTTTGCGGCGCGTAACCGACGGCTTCTGTACCCTCAGACTTTGACGATGATTCCGCGACGGTGCATGAGGTGCAGCACCGCGTAGAAGACCGCGACATAGATGAGGGCGAAGAGCAGGCTCGCGTCGCGCGGGTCGGCGAAGAGGGGGGCGAGCAGCGAGTCGTAGAACGCGCTTTGCACCGAGACCAGCGCGCCGCCCCTGGGCACCTTCACCAGCGTATACAGGAAGCGCGACAGCACTCCCGACGCGACGAATGCCACGATGGGGTTCAGGCCGAATGGGAGAAAGGGCTTCGTCCACGCGCGCCATCCGCGCACATCGATCATCCATGCGCACGTCGCGATCGCAACGCACGCCATCCCCGCGGTGAACAGCACGTAGGAGCTCGTCCAGAGGTTCTTGCCCAGCGGGAACGACCACGCCCACACGAGTCCTGCCGTCATCCCCAGCGAGCCTGTAGCGAAGAGGGTGGTCAGCCGCTCCTGGAGCGGGCGCGGCTCGGAGATCCACCGGCCCGCGAGCACGCCGAGCATGCCGGTCGCGATGGCTGGGAACGTGGAGAGAATTCCCTCGGGATCCCAGATGCCGCCGCCGCCGATCCACATGTGGTGCGGGCCGATGATCGCTCTGTCGAGCCACGCCGCGAGCGAGGCACCCGGATCGGCGAGGAGGAGTGCGCCCATCCCGTGGCCCGGCACCGGGATCAGCGTGAGCGCGAGCCAGTAGCCGACAAGGAGCGTCGCGATGATCGCGATCTGCTCCTTCACGCTCGTGCGCATCGTGAGCAGCGCGCCGAACAGGTAGCAGACGCCGATGCGCTGGAGTACGCCGGTCACGCGCCAGTGCCACACGTCGAGCGGAATGGTGGTGGAGTCGAAGACGGCGCCGCCGGGGAGATGCAGGAAGAACTGATGATAGGGAAACCCCGTCATCAGCAGGCCGAGTCCGACGATCGTCAGCGCGCGGCGCGCGGTCTGGCGCATGATCGCGCCGGCGCCTTCGCCGCGTGCGCGACGAGCTTCGCGAGAGAGGTGCGTGGTGACGCCGACGATGAAAAGGAAGAACGGGAAAATGAGATCGGTGGGCGTCCAGCCGAACCACGGGGCGTGCTCGAGCGGCTCGTAGATCGCGCCCCAGCTCCCCGGATTGTTCACGAGGAGCATTCCGGCGACGGTGATCCCCCGAAACACGTCGAGCGACAGGAGTCGCTCGCGAGTGGGGGGCACGCTCACCGGAGCGACATCAGAATTGGATCTTGACGTGGTTGAAGAGGAAGAGCAGGCCCACGACGATGAACGAGGCGATCACGAGCGGCCCGACGAAGAGCGCGCGGAAGAGCTTCGCGTCGTACTTCAGGTGCATGTAGAACATGACCACGATCGCGAACTTGACCGCCGAAAGGATGAGCAGCGTCGGCACGAAGAGTTTCGTCGCGGTGAACGACGGGAGATAGTAGATCCACACTTCGAGGCCAGTGAGCGCCGTCAGGATGAGCGCGACCCATTTGTAGGTACCCCAGTCCGGATGCGTGTGCTCGTGCGAGCCCGCATTTTCGTGATCGTCGTGCGCCATCGAGTGCGAATGATCGGCGGCCATCTCTAGTCCCCGGTTACTTGATGAGGTAGACGAGCGTGAAGATCGCGATCCAGACCACGTCGACGAAGTGCCAGTAGAGCGCGCAGACATCGACGTTGATCGCCTCGTCCGGCGTGAGACCGCGCTTCATGTCGATGAACAGGAGCGTCAGCAGCCAGATGACCCCGGCTGTCACGTGCGCGCCGTGGAAGCCCGTGAGGATGAAGAACGACGACCCGAACAGGTTGGTGTGGATCGTCAGCCCTTCGTGCACGAACGACGTGAACTCGTACGCCTGGAAGCCGAGAAAGGTGGCTCCCAGCAGTGCGGTGGTTGCGAGCCAGATCTTCGATGACTTGCGATCGCCACGAACGACGGCCGAGTGAGCGAGCACCATGGCGAGCGAGGACATCAGGAGCACGAAGGTCGAGACCGACGTGACCGGGATGTTGAGGATCGCCTTGTAGACCTGGTGCGTCGACGGATCAGTCCACGCTTCGTGCGGGAACGGCCCGACGAGCGAGCGTCCCTTGTAGATCAGGTACGTCGAGATCAGCGACGCGAAAAAGAAACACTCGGAGCCGATGAAGGCCCAGATGGCGATCTTCGTATTGTTGAGCCCCGTGCTGGTGGCCGGGTGCGCACCAGCGTGCGGGTCGTGTGAGTCGATAACGGCGGTAGCCAAAGCGATCTCCGAAAGCGTCAGGGCTGCGACAGGGGGATGCGGAGCTAGTGGTGCTCGGGCTCGAGCGGCGTCAGAAGCCAGCTATACAGCGACAGCACAAAGCAGATCGCTGCGAGGAACATGATCGGGAGATTCTTGTGCAAGATGAGGCCGATGAACACGCTGCCGAGTGAGAGCGCCGCGAGGAGCGGGCGGATCGTCGGCGTCGGCATCACGATGCCCAGCTGCTTCGCGGAGCGAATGATCGGCTGCGCTAAAGCCGCATTTCCGATCGTATCAGAAGGTGATGGGAGGGTGCCGGTCTTCTGCCCCATCAGCTCGACCTCTATCTTCGACTCGTCCGCAGAGCCGTGCGGCACGCCGGCCGTCAGCTTCGGCGACTTGCGGTCCCAGAGCGGATAGCGCGACGTGACGTTGGGGATCGTGGCGAAGTTGTAGTCCGGCGGCGGCGACGGGATCATCCACTCGAGCGTCGCTCCACCCCACGGATCGTTCCCCGCAACCTTCCCCGTCTTCATGCTCCTGAACCAGTTGTAGACGAAGAAGCAGGTCCCGATGACGATCAGAATCGCGCCGTAGCTCGCGAGATGATTATCCTGTTCCCACCCCTGTCCCGCGTCGTAGGTCGAGATGCGCCGCGGCATGCCGTGGAGCCCGAGGAAGTGCATCGGGAAGAAGGTCAGATTCATGCCGAGAAAGGTGAGCCAGAAATGCCAGCTGCCGGCCTTCTCGCCCATCAGGCGGCCGGTGATCTTCGGATAGAAAAAGTACAGGCCGGCGAAGAGCCCCATCATCGAGCCCCCGAAGAGCACGTAGTGGAAGTGCGCGACGATGAAGTAGCTGTCGGTCTGCTGCAGATCGGACGGCGGCGACGCGTGCATGACGCCGGAGATGCCGCCGATCGTGAACAGCGCCACGAGGCCGATCGCGAACTTCATGGCGGTGGTGAAGCGCAACGAGCCGCCCCACATCGTGCCGAGCCAGTTGAAGATCTTCACCCCCGTCGGGATCGCGATCAGCATCGTGGTGATGCTGAAGAACGAATCGGCGATCGGGCCCATGCCCACGGCGAACATGTGGTGCGCCCACACGCCGAAGCCGAGGAAGGCGATGAGGATGCCGGAGTAGATCATCACCGGGTATCCGAAGAGCGGCTTGCGCGAGAATACCGGCAGCACTTCGGATACGAGTCCGAACGCCGGCAGGATCAGGATGTAGACCTCGGGGTGGCCGAAGAGCCAGAAGAGGTGTTGCCAGAGCAGCGGATCGGCGCCGGCCGAGATCTCGTAGAAGTTGGTGCCGAAGAAGCGGTCGAGCATGAGGAGGGTCAGCGCGACCGTGACGATCGGGAACGCCAGGATGATCATGAACTGCGTGATGAACGCCATCCACGTGAAGACCGGCATGCGCATGAAGTGCATGCCTGGCGCGCGCATGTTGATGATGGTCGTAATGAAGTTGAAGCCGGCCGCAAGCGACGAGATGCCGAGGATCTGGAGACCGATCACCCAGAAGTCGATGTTGAGCCCCGGCGAGTACGGACGCGTGGTGAGCGGTGCGTAGCCGAACCAACCGGCGTTCGGCGCCGCGTGGAAGAACCACGAGGCGTTGATGAATAGGCCGCCGAACAGGAACACCCAGTAGCTGAAGGCGTTGAGCCGCGGGAAGGCGACATCCCGCGCGCCGATCTGCAGCGGAATCAGAAAATTGAAGAAGGCGGCGGACAGTGGCATGATGACGAGGAAGATCATCGTCGTGCCGTGCATGGTGAACAGCTCGTTGTACGTCGTCGCCGAGACGAAGTGACCGTTCGGCCCATAGAGCTGAGTGCGGATCATCCCCGCTTCCAGTCCGCCGACGAGGAACCAGAAGAGCGACGTGTAGAGGTAGAGCTGGCCGATGCGCTTATGGTCGGTGGTCGCGAGCCAGCTCCAGATCCCTGACTCGTATTTGTCCGTTGTCGCCGTATATGGAGCAGGAGGCAGTGAAACCGTCGTAGCCATGTCGATCTCCAATTACTTCAGGGACGAGAGATACGCGGCGAGATCCGCGATCTGCTGGTCTGTATAGAGCCCCGGGGTGTCGCCCTTCTCAGCCTTCCCGAACAAGGGCATCAGGATGCCCGGCTTCATCGCCGGCGCATTCTTGATCCAGAGCTCGAGATGGTGGAGGTCGTTCGGGTAGATTCCGCCGGCGATGGTGGTGCGGCTGCCGACGTGCGTCAGATTCGGTCCGACGATCCCCTGTGCAGTGGGCACGCCGCGAATCGCGTGGCACGCGATGCACGGAGCGGTGCGGAAGAGCGTCATGCCGCGCGTGGCGTCGCCCGTTGCCGATGCGTCGAAGGTCAGCGCCGCGGGCGTCGGCGTCTTCGGGATCACCCACTGAGGGAGCTGGTTGCGCGGATACGTCGCGGACGTGGTGTCCAACACGTTCATCACCGGCGTCGCGACGGGGGGAGGCGCGACTTGGCCCGCGGGAGTCGTCGTCCCGACGGAGGTCGCAATCTTCGTGACCGGCGGCGTTCCCTTTGCGCTGTCGGTGGCCGCACCGGGCGCGGGCGCTGGAGGGGCCGAGCCCACCGCGTTGGTCTTCTGGTGCGCCGCCCACGCGTCGAACCCCGCGGGCGCGACCGTGAAGACCTTGAAGCGCATGTTCGCGTGCGACGTCCCGCAGTACTCCGCACAGAAGCCGTTCCACGCAAACGCCGAATCCGGCGTGAACCAGATGTAATTCGTGTGATTCGAGATCAGATCGCGCTTTCCATCGAGCTGCGGAATCCAGAAGGAGTGCAGCACATCCTTCGTGGTGAGCGCGAAGTTCGCGACGCGGCCAACGGGCAGATAGAGCTCGTTCGCCGTCGTGATGCCGTACTGCGGGTAGCGGAACTCCCACCACCACTGGTGGCCGATGACCTCGACCTGCAACGCACCCGGGGGCGCCTTCGCCTCAGTCTCGAAGATGGTCTTGATGGTCGGAACGGCGATAAAGGCGAGAATGATCGCGGGGATCAGCGTCCATGCGATCTCGAGCGTCGCATTTCCGTGGAACTGCTTCGCCTCGCGATTGCCCTCCCGCTCGCGGAACTTCACGAGGATGAAGACGATGAGCGTCTCGACAAGCACGAAGACGATCGCGCCGAGGACGACGAGCTTTCGTGTGAGGCTATCGACCACGTGCCCGAACTGCGAATGGGCACCGAAGATGCTGTTCGGCGTGAAGGTGGTGCAGGCCGAGAGCGACAGGACAAGTAGCAGCGCGAGTACCGGCGTCAGCCAGCGCATGCGGAGATCACGGGTCATCCCGAATCCTTGCTATGACAATGGGCGGGCGCAAAAAAGAGCGCACCTGATGAGCGACCAGTGAAAGTATGGCGATTCGACCCGCAGCACAAGCAAAAGGGGCTGAGCAAAAGTCCACAATATGTCGCGAAAAAATCGCGTGATGTCGGTGCTATTCGACTAACTCGAGGCGCGCGTTCGGTCGTTCCTGCCGCCCTCGCTTCGATTGCGGCTCCCCGTTGAGACGAACGATGTCGGCCGTGAAGTCGAATCGTCCGGAAAATAGAGAGGAGCCAATGCCGTACGAATCGACCGGCACACCGGCCTCCTCGAAGGCGCGAATCTTCTCGACTGTGAACCCGCCAGACACCATGATCTGGACGGAGTCGAACCCCGCCGCATCGAGTGCGCGACGCACGTTCCAGACCAGCTGCGGGTTCACCCCCGTGGGCTTGAATGCACCCATCTGCGGGAAGATCGAGCTGTCGACGAGATTCTCCGACGTGTCGAGACGTACCGCCCATAGCCGCCCGTCCATCGCGCGCGCGACGTCGAGACTGGTGCGCACGCAATCGTTCTCGTAATCAACAAGCGTGATGATCTGCACCGACGGATCGATGTACTCGGCGAATTTCTTCGTGGCGAGCACGGTGTTGCCATCATACGCGGCGATGAGCGCGTGCGGCACGGTGCCGATCCCCGTCGAGCCCCACCAGCTCGCTTGCGCGTCCGTCGACACGCCAATCGCGCCCGCGATGTGCGCCGCGTAGCCGTCGCCCGTCTGGACGAGCCAGTGGTCGTGTCGCGCGGGGAAGAACATCACGGTCTTGGGATGCGCGGCGTCGACGACGGCGCGGGTGTTGGTGCCGACACGCGTGCGGCGGGAGAGCACGCCCAGATAGAGGGTCTCGAGGTGCGCGAACATCTCGTACGGACCGTCGATCGTCATCACGGTCTCCCACGGCTCGATGTGCTCACCATCGTAGAGCGCACGCACGGTGAGAGCGCTCCAGTCGTCGGCGCAGAGCCTGAGGATCGCGATCGCCTCATCCATGCCGCCGAGGTACGCCTGCGCCTTGCCGAAGAGCTGCATGGTGACGCGAGAGGCGTGGTTGTCGGCGAGGAGGATCTCGCGCGCGCGAACGAAGTACTTGTCGGAGTAGTAGCCCTCTCGCATCCGCTCCACGGGGAGGTGAAAGACGGAGGGGTCGAGTCGGGTCCGGCGAGGAGTGGCCATCGGTCATGGAAACTATCCGAACCCGCTCACTGGCGGCAACCGGCGCGGGGGCGGTATTCTGACAGCGATGTCCATTCTCGAAGCGCACCTCATCTGTACTCTGCTGGTCGTGATCGATCTGGTCACTCGGGCGCTGCGCTTCCAGTGGATTCTCGCGGGACTTCGCACACCGGTGTCCTTCCGCGATGCGTTCGTGATGACGACGGTCGCGGACGCAGCAGCGGCGATCACGCCGAACCGGATCGGCGCGGAGCCCACGCGGTTGGCGGCGGCGGCGTTCGCCGGCGTGCCGGTGACGGCCGCATTCGTGGCGGTGACCTTCGAGCTGCTGGTCACGGCTCCCGTGACGGCCGCGGCGGCTGGGTGGCTCGCGCTGATCTATGCGCCGAGGTGGTGGCACAGCGCATCGCCGATGCTGGCGGCGACGGTGCATCGCACATGGCCGGTGATCGTGGCGCTCGTGGTCGCAGGCATCATCGGATTGATCGCGCTGCGGCGCGCGATGCCGAAGGCGTCCCATACGGTTCGGCGCAACACGCGGCGGGCGTGGGCGTACGCTCGGCGGATGCCGGCGTGGCCGCTGCTGGCGAGCGGGCCGCTCACGCTGCTCGGGCTCGCGGCACGCGTGGCGATTCTGCCGGTGTTGGCGCTGACGCTCCCATTTCCGCCGCCGATGGGTCCGCTCACCTTCGGATCGTTCGCGCTGCTCTACGCGCAGATCCTCGTGCCGACGCCGTCGGGCGCCGGCCTCATCGACATCGGCTTCGTCGGCGGCGCGGTCGGCGATCTGGGCGACCACCACAAGCAGCTGCTGCTCATCTGGCGCTTCTACACACTCTGGGCGGTGGTGGTGATCGGAGCGATCGTCGCGGTGCGGGCGTACGGCACGGTGGCGGTGGCCGCGCTGACGAGATGGTGGGAGAAGAAGCGGGATAGCAGCCAGGTTTAATAGCGAATCGAAACTAATATGTCGAATTTGGCGGGTTCGGTCAAAAGCTTCGTATCGTCGCATACATCCTGCGCGTCTACGGGATGGCGACGGGTGCATCCACCGGTCGCCGCTGCACGCCCGTGCGTGCATCTCCCAACGTCGACGAGGTTGTATGCGCAGTCTCATGTTCGCCGGGGCCATCCTGGCGCTCGTAACCGCACCGCTGGCCGCTCAGGGCTCCACCGATTCCACCGGACATTGGGAACTCGGGATCTATCCGACCGGTCGCAAGCTCACATACGACCTTGCCGCAAGGCACGAGTGGGGCGGTGGTGGAACGGTGGGCGTCGGCTATCGCTTCTCGAATGTGATCTCGTTGAATGCGGAATTCGTCGGTGCGTGGATCCCGCAGCTCAACACCGTGACGCAGGGGCAGGCGAACGAGCTGTTGCCGACGCTCGCGCTGCAGCTGCAGATCCCGGGCAATCGCTTCAGCCCGTACGTCGTCCTCGGCGGCGGCCACGAGAGCTTCCACTTCGAGGCGCCGGTCGTTCCCGGCACGCACAACTTGAAGTACTGGACGGGGCACACGGGCGTCGGCTTTCGGCTGAAGCTCGCGAACTGGGCCGCGATGCGCACCGAAGCGAATGCGCAGGTGAGCGGGCATCGCCCGTCCTGGGGTGCGTTTAGCGGCGTGTCGTTCTATCCGCGGGCGCGCAAGTCGACCCCGACGGTCGTTGCGGCTCCCCCCGTCGTGATGCACGATACGGTCACGGTGCGCATGGTCGACACGCTGGTGCGGGTCGACACCATGCAGGTGAACACGCACACGCAGATCACCACGAGCGACACGGTCACGAAGGTCGTGAAGGGACGCGACGTGATCCTTGTGCTGCGCGACGCGAACTTCGACGTCGGCAAGTCGGTGCTTCGTCCTCGTGCCCGTGCGACGCTCGACTCGCTGGCGCGTGAGCTGAACCGTCCCGCCGCACACTCGGTGAACATTGCGATCACGGGGTACACCGACAGCGTTGGCACCGACGCGTACAACATGAAGCTGGGCATGGCGCGAGCGCAGAGCGTGCAGACGTATCTGGCCGCGCACGGTGTCGATGTGTCGCGGATGTCCGCGGACAGCAAGGGCGAGGAGGATCCCGTCGCACCGAATTCGACTGCCGCCGGCCGCGCGCTGAACCGGCGTGTGGAGATCGGCAAGCAGCCGTAGGGAATTCCGGGCGCTCCGGCGCCCGCGCACTGAGCTTCACGGAACGGCGCGGACAGTCCATCGTCCGCGCCGTTCTGTGTGCTGACGCCTCGCGCGGATCGCTGCTAACTTTGCGTGGCCATCCACCGCGTGCCCCGGAGTGATTCGTGCTCGACCGTTCGCGATCCATCCGCCGCGCCATGCGCGGCGCTTGCTGCGCCGCCGGTGTTGCGCTGCTCGGCGCCGTGCCCGCGCCGAAGCCGCTCGGCCTCGCGTACCACATCGCGATGCCGGATCCCGCAAGTCACTACTTCGACGTCGAGCTCCGGATCTCCGGCCTTCACGCGGACTCGCTCGATCTCCAGCTCCCCGTCTGGTCGCCCGGCCGTTACGCGCGAATGGACTTCGCGCGCAATCTCCAGCATCTGATCGCCACGAGCGCCGCAGGGAAGCCGATCGCGACCGAGGAGGTGAACGGCTCGCTCTGGCGGTTGCGTACGCGCGGCATCGCGGATGCGCGCATCAGCTATCGCGTGTTCGCGAACACGCTGTCCGGCACGTTCAGCGTACTCGACACCGCGCACGCGAATTGGAATGGCGCGTCTCTCTTCGTCTACGTCGTTGGCCACAAGCCGGATCCGGTGCATCTCACGGTCGCGGCGCCATCCGGATGGAAGGTGATGAACGGCGCCGCGGCCAACTTCGAGCAGCGCGACTTCGACTTCCCGAACTACGACCAGCTCATCGACACCCCCACGGAGATCGCGCCCTCGATCTCGCTCGACAGCTTCACCGTCGACGGACGACTCTACCGCGTGATGCTGCATCACAACGGCGCACTCGACTCCGCGTTGCGCATGCGTTTCGTGCACGGCGTCGAGCGCATCGTGCGACAGGAGAACAAGGTGCTCGGCCCGCCGCCGCTCGCGATGTACACCTTCGTCGGGAACGCGGGCTACAAGGGAAGCGACGGGATGGAGCATCTGTACTCCACGCAGATCATCACGCGGCACGCGCTCACCGATACTGGCGCCGTTGACGCGTACCTGGGCACCGCATCACACGAGTACTTCCACGTCTGGAACGTGAAGCGCATCCGTCCGGCGCTGCTTGGACCATTCGACTACACCGCGGAGCGTTATGAGCCGAGTCTGTGGGTGGCAGAGGGGTGGACAGAGTACTACGGGATCATCTCGCTCGAGCGCGCGGGGATCACGCGCCCCGAGCAGCTCTACGAGACGCTCGGCGAGGACATCACGTACGACCTGACGCGCCCCGCACGCACGTGGATGTCGGCGCGCGAGGCGTCGATGCACGCGCCGTTCTTCGATGGCGGCGCGCAGCCGATGGCAGTAGATGAGCCGCGCAACTTCATCAGCTATTACACGAAGGGCGAGGGGCTCGCGCTGGTGCTGGATCTCGAGATTCGCGCGCGCACGCACGACGCCCGATCGCTCGACGATGCGTTGCGCGCGCTGAAGAAGCGGAGCTGGGACGCGCCGAAGGCGAGCTACTATCTGCAGGGGCGCGGCTACACGGAGCTCGATGTCGAGCACGCGGCGAGCGAGGCCGCGGGGGCGGACCTGCACGAGTGGTTCGCGCGTTATGTGGGTGGAACCGAGGATCCACCGTTCGCCGAGGAGCTTGCGCACGTGGGATTGAAGCTGACGGAAATGGGGGACAGCACGAGCCGCAGCTACACGGTCACCCCTGATACCGGGGCGACGAAGGATGAGCTTGCGCGGCGCGCGCTGTGGCTCGCTCACGACGTGACGACATCGGTGCAATGACATGAAACGTCCGGTGATCTTCTGGGATGTCGATACGCAGCACGACTTCATGGATCCCGGTGGAAAGCTGTACGTGAAGGACGCGGAGCTCATCACGCCGAAACTCGCGCAGCTGACGCAGTACGCACATGAAAAGGGGATTCAGATCGTCGCATCGTGCGACGATCACGCGCTCGAGCATGCGGAGATCTCGGCGAGGCCTGACTTCAGCGAAACCTTTCCCCCCCACTGCATGCGCGGGACGCATGGGGCGGAGAAGATCGCTGAGACTGCGCTCGTCTCGCCGCTCATCATTGAGCCGGCACCGATCGGCCACGAGGCGCTGGTGCGGCAGCTATCGTCGCACCAGGGCGATGTGCTGATCCGGAAGCATCGCTTCGACGTGTTCTCGAATCCGAACACGGGGACGGTGATCGAGGCGTGGGATCCGACGGAGATCGTGATCTATGGCGTGACGCTCGACTACTGCGTGAAGTACGCGATCGACGGGCTGATCGACATCGGGATCCCGACGATCCACCTCGTGCTCGATGCGACGAAGCCGATCGTGGAGAGTGCGGTGGAGGCGCTCGTTGGTGGATGGGTGAAGCAGGAGGTGCGGATCGTGAGCACACACGACGTGGTGGCCGGACGGATCGTCTAGGCGCGCGCTTCTTCGTTCCCGGGCCCACGGCGGTGCGCCCGGCGATTCTCCGCTCGATGGCGCGGCCCATGGTCGCGCATCGCGGCGCGGAGATGCGCGCGCTGCTCGAGCGCGTGCATGCCGCGTTGCCGCCGCTGTTCGGGACAGCGCGACCGGCGTACGTGGCGTCGGGTGGGGCGACCGGGATGATGGAGTCGGCAATTCGATGCGACTCGCGCGAGCGGGTGCTGGCTCTCGTGTCGGGCGCGTTTGGCGAGCGATTCGCGCGCATTGCGGAGTCGTGCGAGCGGAGCGTGACGCGGCTCGTCGCGCCGCCGGGAGAGACGGTGCGCGCGGAGGCGCTTGCGGATGCGCTGGAGCACGGCGCGTACGACGCGGTGACTGCAGTGCACGTCGAGACGACGACGGGGGTGGTGGCGGACATCGCGGCGTATGGGCGTGCGATAGCCGTACACGACGACGTGATGCTGCTGGTCGATGCGGTGTCGTCGGTGGGGGGGATGGAAGTCGCGGTGGATGCGGCGGGAGTGGACGTCGTGCTCTCGGCGTCGCAGAAGGCGCTGGCGCTGCCGCCGGGGCTTTCGTTCATCGCGTGCTCGGCGCGGGCGATGGAGCGCGCACTGTCGCTGACCGATCGAGGGGTGTATCTCGACATCGTACGCATGGATGAGTATTGGCGGCAGGGCGAGACGGCCGGGACGCCGGCGATCCCGCAGCTTTTCGCGCTGGACGCGCAGCTCGAGGCGATCGGACGCGAGGGGCTCGTGGCGCGGTTCGCGCGACACGCGGCGATGGCGGGCGCGGTGTACGAATGGGTGGGTGATGCGGCGTCGCGCGGGCGGGGTGTCGGCATCCTTGCGAGCGCGGCGCTTCGCGCGCCGACGGTCACCTGTCTCACGATCGCTGGCGATGCCGCGCGACTCGCGCATCTGCTGCGCGTGCGCGGCTTTGAGGTTGGTGCGGGCTACGGCGCGCTGGCGGCGAGCACGATTCGCATCGGGCACATGGGCGATCACACGGTGCGCGAAGTGCGGGCGCTGCTTGCGGCGTTGGACGACGCGCTGGGGGAGCTGGGCTCGTAGTCGACAGCTTGAGAAGAGCAGGTGTAGCGGCGTAGCTTCGCTCATCACTTCTCACGGAACTCTCGAATGCCGCGATGCCTCCGCCCGCTCCTGCTTCTCGCGCTCGCTGCACCCTCGGTCCTCGCTCAAACCCAACCGCGTGCCCGCGATCTCGGCGTCCCCTTCGATGGCACTCCCGGCACCTACAACGCGATCACCGATGTCGCGGGCGTCGAGGTCGGCGAAGTGACGCTCATCAGCGGGAGCGGGAAGCGCGTCGTCGGGAAAGGGCCCGTGCGCACCGGTGTCACGGCCATCCTGCCGCGCGGACATCTGCGCGGCGACACCGTCTTCGCCGGCTGGTTCACGCTCAACGGTAACGGCGAGATGACCGGGACCACGTGGGTCGAGGAATCCGGCATGCTCGAAGGACCGGTGATGATCACCAACACCTTCAGCGTTGGCACCGTGCGCGATGCCACGCTCGAGTGGTCGATCACGCACGGCCGCACGTACGACTATGAGCTGCCGGTCGTCGGCGAGACGCTCGACAACTCGCTCAATGACGTTGCCGGCTTTCACGTCACCAAGGAGCACGTCTTCGCCGCACTCGATGGTGCGCACGGTGGACCCGTGCCCGAAGGGAACGTCGGTGGCGGCACCGGGATGATCTGCGGCGAGTTCAAAGGCGGGACGGGCACCGCATCGCGCAAGCTCACCGACGCCGATGGCGGCTACACCGTTGGCGTGCTGGTGCAGTGCAACTATGGCATGCGACGGCTGCTGCATATCGCCGGCACGCCCGTCGGCCAGGAGATCCCCGATCTCCTTCCGTGCTACGACACGCGCGACTCGCTTCCCGGCGGCGAACGGTGGGGGCGCTGCGCCAAGCCGCACGGCGCCACGAAGGACCAGGGGTCGATCATCATCGTCGTGGCCACCGATGCGCCGCTCCTTCCGCACCAGCTCAAGCGCATCGCCAAGCGCGCGTCGCTCGGGATCGGGCGCAACGGCGGCATCGGCGCCAATACCTCCGGCGACATCTTCATCGCCTTCTCGACCGCGAACGCGACCTTCCGCCCGGACTCGGTTTCGGCCGTCTCGATGCTCTCCAACGATCTGATCTCGCCGCTCTTCGAGGCGACGGCACAGTGCGTCGAGGAGGCGATCGTCAACGCGCTCGTCGCCGCGCGGACGATGGATGGCGCCGACAACCTTCACGTGACGGCGCTGCCGCACGACCGACTGCGAGCGATTCTCGCGAAGTACAACCGGCTGAAGAAGCCTTAGTACTAAACTATCGCACGTCCGCGCGGTCGCCGATATACTCGATGAGCAGGTCGCGAATCCCCTCGAGCCGCTCCGGCCATTGTATCGCGCGCTTCGGCAGATAGTACGCGGACTTGCGCGTGAAGAACAGCAGGAACTCGTTCGTCTCGCGCACCACGATGAGCTGCGCCCAGTTCAGCTCCACGTGGAAGCTCTCGCCATCGATGCGGAAACCGGCGGCATCGAACGTGTACGCGCGCTCCTGCTGCGTGCTCGGGTCGTCGGCGAGCTGGCGCTTGACGGCATTCTTCATCGCGATCGGCCGCGTCGCCGCGAAGATCCCGACGGCCAGCAACGGCACGCCGAACACCCAGAGATACGCGATCGGCACATGGTGCAGCTCGCGCCAGCGCCGCACGATGATCGCGATCGCGATGCAGACGAAGACGCCGAGCGCGATGAAGCGCATCTCACGCCAGATGCGCCGCTCCTGCTTCGCGTGTTCCTTCCGGAGCGTGCGGATCGCGCGGTAGTGCTCGTCCGCCTGCACGCGCCAGCGGATGATCGACGATGGGCGCGCCATCAGCCCGCGCCCACGCGGAAGGCCGACACGCGCGCCTGCAGACTCTGCGACGCGCTCGCGAGCGCCGCCGATGCCGCAGCGATCTCCTGCGCGCCGGCGCTTTGCTGCTCCGATCCCGCCGCAACCTCCTGCATCGCCGACGCGAACGACTCGGTTCCATGCGCGAGCTCCGCAAGGCGCACGTTGTTGCTCGCGAGCAGCGTCCCCGACTCCGTGGCCGCGTCACTGATCGAGCGCAGCCACGCCACGCTCTCATCGAGCGCGCGCTCGATGCCATCGAAGCTTCCGTGCGCCTCGCGCTGCGCGTGCTGCACCACGCCGAGCGTGGTGACGGTTTCCTGGCTGCTCTCGCGCGCGTCCTCTACGCGCTCCAGCACCAGCGCCACCGCCGTCTCCGTGCGCTCGGCCGCCTCCGCCGCAGTGATCGCGAGCGCGCGCAGCTCCGACGCCACGACGCCGAATCCCTGCCCATGCTCGCCCGCGCGCGCCGCCTCCATCGAGGCGTTGAGCGAGAGCAGCTTTGCGCGGCGCGCGATGCGCCGCACGAGTGTGACGAACGATCCGATCTCGTGCGCCGCGTGGCTCACGGCCTCCGCCGACGTCGCGCTCGACTCGGCCACGGCGGCCAGCGTCGCCACCGCGCTGGCGCTGTCGTCGAGCCGCGCACGGCTGTGGCGCGCGAGCGCTGCGAGCGAGGCGTTGCGATCGACCCCGTCGCGCGCACCGGCGTCGAGGCGCGCGGACACGCGCATGAGACGCTCGGAGTCCGCAGCGGTGAGGGTGATCGCCGACGACATCCGCAATGCCTCCTGGCTCAGCGACCCCGCCGTTCGCGCGAACTCGGATGCGGTGGCCGACAGCTGCTCGGTGCCGGCGGTGATCTGTGCGGACATCGTCGCCGTCTCGTCCGACGCGTCGCGCATCGCGTGGACGAGGCGCCGAAGCGCCGCGATCATGTCGTCGAGCGCATGGTGGAGACGGTGCACCTGCTCGTTCCCTGACTTGGAGTCGAAGGCGACGGTGAGATCGCCCGCCGCCACCCGCTCGGCTGTGTGCGCGAGGCTCGCCACGGGATCGGCCGCGCGGCGGGCCACGGTCGCGGCGACGACCAGCATCGAGAGCACGACGATGGCGCCGAGCCCCACGGCGGCGACCGTGATGTCACGCAGGGCGGCGGCGTGCTGCGCCGGCATCTCGTAGAGCGCGGCGTCGAGCCACCCGCGGCCGGCCATCGCAACGAGCGCGATGGCCAAGAGCGCGGGCACGCTGGACGCGAGCGCGATGCGCCACGGCGCGTGGCGCATGATCGCGTGCTTGTCCGGCTGTTGGGGAAGGCTAGATTTCACTGTTGCCCCGCCGCTCCGTGGGGAGCGCGCATCCAATTCGACAATACCGTGTCCATTTCGCACCCGGTCCCCGACGAGGGACCCAGCTACGATCCGACCGCACTCGAGCTCAAGTGGCAGCGCCGCTGGCAGGAGCGCCGCACCAACGAACCCGATCTGAAGGCGGCGACGTCCCCGTTCTACCAGCTGATGATGTTTCCCTACCCGTCTGCCGAAGGGCTGCACGTCGGGAACGTGTTCGCGTTCACGGGTGCCGACATCCATGGACGATTTCAGCGGCTGCAGGGGAACAGTGTCTTCGAGCCGATCGGCTTCGACGCCTTCGGCATCCACTCGGAGAACTACGCGCTGAAGGTCGGCGGGCACCCGATGAAGCTCATCCCCCAGAACATCGAGAACTTCCGCCGCCAGCTGCGGCGCGTAGGGCTCATGGTGGACTGGAAGCACGAGCTTTCGACCACGGACGCGACGTACTACAAGTGGACGCAATGGATCTTCCTCCAGCTCTTCAAGAAGGGACTCGCGTACAAAAAGAAGGCGGCGGTCAACTGGTGCCCGAACGACAAGACCGTGCTGGCGAACGAGCAGGTCGAGAACGGCTTGTGCGAGCGTTGCGGTGCGCGCGTCGAACAGCGGCTGCTCGAGCAGTGGTTCTTCCGCATTACGGACTACGCCGAGCGGCTGCTGCACAACCTGGAGTGGATCGACTGGTCCGAGTCCACCAAGAGCGCCCAGCGCAACTGGCTCGGCCGCTCCGAAGGCGCGGAGCTCTCGTTCCTGATCGCGGACACCGATGCGCCGCCGGTGGTGGTGTTTACGACGCGCCCCGACACGATCTTCGGCGCGACGTATCTGGTGCTCGCTCCCGAGCATCCGCAGGTCGCGGCGATCACCACCGCGAATCAGCGCGCGGTGGTCGAGTCCTATCGCGCGCGCACGGCGAAGCAGGATGTCGTCGCGCGAAAGATGGGAGAGAGCGGGGAGAAGACCGGTGCGTTCACCGGCTCGTACGCCGTGAATCCCGCGACTGGGGAACGCATTCCGATCTGGATCGCCGACTACGTGCTGATGGAGTACGGCACGGGCGCGATCATGGCCGTGCCCGGACACGACGAGCGCGACTTCGCGTTCGCGCAGGCGTACGAGCTGCCGATCATCCGGGTCGTCGCGCCGGACGATGCGGACGCGAACGCGCCGCTCGCCGAGGCGTATACGGGGGCGGGACGGCTCGTCAGCTCGGGGATGTTCGACGGGGTTCCGGTGGCCGAGGCGAAGGCGCGTGTCACCGAGTGGCTGGTGGGGCTCGGCGCGGCGAGGCCCGTGGTGAATTTCCGGCTGCACGACTGGACGATATCGCGGCAGCGATACTGGGGTCCGCCCATCCCGATCATCTACTGCGATGAGTGCGGCGTGGTGCCGGTGCCCGAGGATCAGCTTCCGGTGATCCTGCCGGAGATCCAGGATTTCCGCCCCGACGATTCAGGAGTTTCACCGCTCGCGCGCCACGAGGAGTGGTATCGCGTGCCGTGCCCAAAGTGCGGCAAGCTCGCGCGTCGCGAGACGGATGTGTCGGACACTTTCCTCGACAGCGCGTGGTACTTCCTGCGCTATCCGAGCGCGGACTTCGACGACGTGCCGTTCGATCAGGCGATCACGCGGAAGTGGCTGCCGGTGAGCTCGTACATCGGTGGCAACGAGCACGCGGTGCTGCATCTGCTCTACTCGCGCTTCATCACGATGGTGCTGCACGACATGGGACATCTGACCTTCGAGGAGCCGTACACGCGCTTTCGCGCGCACGGGCTGATCATCCGCGATGGCGCGAAGATGTCGAAGACGAAGGGAAACGTCGTGAACCCCGACGAGTATCTCGAGCGATGGGGCGCCGACACCTTCCGTACGTACCTCATGTTCCTCGGCCCATTCGAGGAGGGCGGCGACTTCCGCGATGCCGGGATCTCGGGGGTGAAGCGCTTCCTCGATCGCCTGTGGAAGTCGGCGCATGATGCGCGCACGACGGGGGCGCCCGATGTGGCCGTCATGCGCAAGCTGCACCAGACGATTCGGAAGGTGGGCGACGACACCGCGAAGCTGAGCTACAACACGGCGATCGCGGCGATGATGGAGTACATGAATGTGCTCCGCGCCTCGGAGCGCGATGCGCATCGAGCGGAGGTCGAGCCGCTGGTGCAGCTCGTTGCGCCATTCGCGCCGCACATCGCCGAGGAGCTGTGGGAGCTCTTTGGGCACGAGGGTGGCGTGTTCGAGTCGCGGTGGCCGAAGTACGATCCCGCGCTCGCGACGGTCGATGAGATCGAGCTCGTGGTGCAGGTGAACGGCAAGGTGCGCGGGAAGATCCGCGCAGCGCGCGACATTTCGGAAGAGCAAGCGATGTTGCTCGCGCAGGAAGAGGAGGGAATTGCGCGGTTCCTCACGGGCGCGCCGAAGAAGATCATCTTCGTGCCGGGAAGGCTGCTCAACATCGTGCTCTGAGTTACTCGCATGATGCGCCGACGGGCGCATCATGCATCGACCCCGCGCGATTACTTATCGCACGCGCCCGGTGGCATCCACGGCGACGGCGTACCGCGCGGCATGGACGAATCGTGGATCACCAGGACCATCGATTTTCGCAGAAGCGTCCCCGTGACGCTGAGCTGCATTGGCACATTTGGCGGCACCGTCAGCGTCTCACCGGCCTTGGCGTTGTTTGCACCTGCAGGCGTCTCCAGGCACTGCTCACCGACGATGATGTACCACCCTTCGGGGCCGGGATGGGTGTGCACCCTCGAGCGATCGCCCGGCCGCATCACGGCGTAGGAGAGCACCGCGGTGTACGATGGCGCGGGCGGAAGCTTCAGGGGACCGACGATGCTGACGGGCTGGCCGCCAGTCAGGTGAAGGTCGCGTGCTCCGAATTCCGACAGCCACACTCGGCCATCTGCTTCGACCACGATCCCTGTCGCGCTCTTGCGGGCTTCGGCGGCGGCGCGAGTTGGAAACGTCCGCAGATGCCAGTACACCTCTGATTCCGTGAACCTGAGTCCCGCTTCGGTGGCGATGTTGAAGCAGCCGAAGTCAGGCCGCTTCTGGCCAGCCGGAGTCTCCACGCACGCCACACCCGTGATGTGATCGTGGATCGCGCCGCCGGGCGCCTGTGCGCTCAACCTGCCGACAAGCGCAATGGCCGGTGCCGGTGACGAAATGAGAATGCCAAGAACCGTCGCTGCGCGAAGATTGATCATGCGCAAAGCTCCGATATCGATCGGGTTGCGTGGCGCGGTTCGTAATGCGCCGCGCGAAGATGATCTGCGTTCGAGGGCCTACTTCGCCGCCACGACGACGCGCTTGATCACGCGTCCCGGCCGAGCGTCCGTGGTGTACTCCCCCTCGTACACCGAGGCGCCGTTCACCCACACACGGCGCACCCCCGTGCCCACGAGGTGCGGCTCCGTCGGCGTTGCGCGATCGGCGATCGTCGCCGGATCGAAGAGCACGAGATCCGCGTACGCGCCGACGGCAATGCGTCCGCGGTCGACGATCCCAACGTTCGACGCCGCGAGCGACGTCGCTTTTCTGATCGCCTCCTCGAGCGGCATGATGTGCTGGTCGCGGACGTAGCGGCCCATGATGCGCGTAAAGGTGCCGAAGCCGCGCGGATGGCTGCCATCGAGCTCGCCATCGGTGCAGAAGGAAGCCCACGGCCACGTCATCAGCTTCGCGACGTCCTGCTCGTCCATGCTCGTCGCCATGATCGAGTTGTCCGAGTGCGCCGTGTCCCCGCGCGCCTCGGCCGCCTCCGACTCGTGCAGCAGCTGCATGAGCGCCGTCGTGTCGTCGACGCTCATGAGCTTCGCGACCTCGTGGACGGTCTTCCCGTCGTATTCCGGCTTTGGGCCGTAGTTCGCGAGCAGCAGCCCTTCCGATGGCGCGACCTGAGACAGCGCGAAGGCGGCCGCCTTGCGATTGTCGAAGTCACGATGCGGGAAGAGCACCGACATCCCGGAGTGCCAGTAGGTGTATGGATAGATGTCCGCGGTCACCTGCACGCCGCTCTCGCGCGCCCGGTCGAGCACGCGGATGAGCGAGTCGCCCAGTCCCCACGATGCCTTCATCGCGAGCTTGATGTGCGAGACCTGCACCGGCATGTGGTTCTCGCGGCCGATCGTGATCAGCTCATCGAGCGCTTTCCAGAAGGCGAAGTCCTCGCTCCGCATGTGGCTGATGTAACTTCCGCCCATCGAGCCCGCCGTCTTCGCGAGCGCGAGCACCTCGCTCGGATCCGAGTAGATCCCGGGATCGTATTCGAGCCCGCTCGACAGCCCAAGCGCGCCGGAGCGCATCTCCTGCTCGACCAGCGCCTGCATTTTCACGACTTCCGCCGGCGTCGCGACGCGCTTGTAGTCCTTCCCGAGCACCAGCCCGCGGACGGTGCCGTGCCCGACGTACGACGCCACGTTGAGCGCCGACGGCACGCGCTGCACGTGCGCGAAGAAGTCGGCGAGTGGATACTCCGAGCCGCCATCCTGCCCGACGACCACCGTCGTGATCCCCTGGCTCACATCCGCGAGCGCATCTCGGTGCGTGAAGAACGCGCCGTCCGCGTGGCTGTGATCGTCGATAAATCCGGGCGCGAGCACGAGCCCCGTACCGCTCACCATCGTCTCGCCCTGGCGCTGGTGCAGGTCGCCGATGTCCGCGATGCGATCGCCGATCACGCGCACGCTCGTCACGCGGCCCGGCGATCCAGTGCCATCGATCACGCGTGCATTGACGATGAGCACTCCCTTGGCGGATGCTTCGGGAGCGGGCGTGGATGCCGGCTTGGAGCACGCGGAGGTGAGAGCCAGCGCAACGAGCAAAATGGCGCGGACGGTCGAATTCATGACGATGTGTAGGTTCGGGAGGTGCGGCCGGGAAGGAGAACGTAGCACACGGAGCTGCGTTACAGCAGACTCGCCACCCACAGCCCCACGTAATAGCCGATCACGGCGACGCCGAGCCCGACGACGAACATGTCCAGCCCGGAGCGGAAGACTCCGCGCCCGGTGAACACCGACCGCGCCGCGCCGACGAGAAAGTGCGACGCCATCGCGAGCGCGAACGACGTGATCATCGCCGCCGTTCCGGTGAGGAAGAAGAACGGGAATACAGGAATCAACGCTCCCACGGCCGTTGCGAACCCCGTAAGCCACGCCTCACGCATGGGCGAGGTGTGCGCGTCGCCGATCTTGAGCTCCTCCTGCACCTGCTCCTCGAGCATCCGCTGCGGATCGGCCATCACCTCGGTGGCGAGCGCGAATGCGGCATCGCGGTGCATCCCCTTCGCCTCGTAGATGAGCGCGAGCTCGTCACGCTCGACCTCGGGCATGAGCTCGATCTCGGTACGCTCCATCGAGATCTCGTTGTCGTACACTTCCTGCTCGCTTTTCGCGGCGAGATAGCCGCTCGATCCCATCGAGAGCGCGTCGGCGATCAATCCGGCGACGCCCGCGAGCACGATGGTCTGATGTGCCGCAAGCGCGCTCGCGCCGATCATGCCGGCGACGAGGCCGAAGTTCGCCGTTAGACCATCGTTGAAGCCGTAGACGACGTTGCGCAAAAAGCCGCCGCTCTCGGTGCGATGCCACGGCTCGATCCCCTTGCCGGAGATCTCGCCGAGCGTGCTCGCGTGCTCCGCGGATTCGCGTGCGAGGAGGAGCGACTCACCACGCCCTGCGACTCCCTCGGGCGTGCCGCGATGCATCGTGAGGTAGCCGCGTACCTCTCGTCCCTCCTCGGCCAACAGCATCGGCAGCAGGAACTTGGGGCCGAACCATTTCCCGAGCAGCGCGAACAGTCGTGCACGCCCGCTTGGCCGGAACGGCTTCGGTACGCGGCCGCCGTCGCTCAGCAGCTTCCCCCAAATCTCGAGATGCCGGTCCTCGACGATCGCCAGGCGAAGGTAGATGTCGCTCTTCGCCGCATCCGGCTCTGCCTTCGCGAGAATGCGATAGAGAAAGGCGGCGTCCGCCTCGTCCTGCCAGTGATGCTCGAAGGTGTCGAGGTCGGGCGAGCTCGTGCCGATGTTGGTTGTGGCCATGGCGAAATTTAGCAGGACAAGTGGCAATCCGTACGAAGAAATGGCGCTCTTCGTGCGTGGCTCCTCGGCATGTCCATCACCTCACGCCTCGTGTCGCGCCTTATGCTGCTCGCGATCATCGGTACCGCCGGATCGTCGCTTCGTATCGCCGCCCAGGCCCCTGCCGCCGCGCCCTCCGATCTCAACGCCGCCTTCCTGGGCGACTGGACGGGGCAGCTCGAATATCGCGATTACGCCACCAACGAACGCACCTTTCTCCCGACCTGGCTCAAGATCACCGAGTCGGCCGACCATCGCTCGCTCTTCTTCAGCTACGTCTACGACGACGGCCCGACGAAGACCGTCCGCGAGCACGTCGGCTTCGTTCTCGACCCTGCGGCGCGAAAGGCGACGCTTACGGATCGGGATGAGACGTCGTCGAAGGTGAAGACGTCGGTGTCGACGTACGATGTCTCCGGCCTCGATGAGTTCCGAAAGACGGGACGCGCAGTGCTCGTGCTCACCGGCGACGGCGAGGACAACGACAAGCCCGCCGACGTCCGCATCACGATCACGCTGCGCCGGAATCTCTACACGGCGCGTAAGGAAGTCCGCGCCAAGGGCAGCGTCGACGACAACGACTACCAGTTCCGAGACGGCTACCTCTTCACGCGCGCTCAGCCGCCCGCGGCGCCGTAGCGCTTCGAACGAGAGCTACAACTTCCCGATGTTCCACGTCAGCCCCGCGTACAACGCGTGCGGCTGCGCTCCGATAACCGGAACGATCACCCCCGCATCGAGTACGATCCACTTCTCGATCTCGAACGTCGGCCCCGTGAGCACCGCGATAATGCCATCTTCGCCCGCCGGCCCGGTCGTGCGAGGATAGCCGTACAGCTCGGCAACCCAGCCGAGCTTCTCATACACAGGTGCGCCGAACGACACCGTCCACAGTGTCGCGTTCTTCGGAGCCGCGCTGCCATCGCCGCTCCGCCGCGTATAGCCCGCGTTGATGTCGAGCGCGTAGTCGCCCCAGTCATGGCTCGAGATCAGCAGCAGCGACGCACCCGTCGTGCCGGTGCCCGTGCCGTGCTCCGCGGAGCCCGCTGGCAGCGTGAGCGATGGCTGCAGCGCGAAGTCGCCGAGTACCGGCACCTTTTCGAGCGCGCGCCACTTGAGCGCCACGCTCACATCGCCGATTCCCGAATAGTCCGGATTCGTCCCCGACAGATGCTGGAACGAGCCGAGAAGGTCGAGCTGCACGCGCGGCACGAGACCGATCTTCAATACGGTGGGCGTGAACAGCGCGTGCGCGCCGGCGAGCTGATCGCGCTCGACCCCCGCCTCGAGCTCCGCCCATCCAGGCGCCACGGTGCCCGCGTGAGTCGCGACGGTGGGACGTTCGGGCTGCGCGTCGTGTGGATTCGATGAAGCCCGGGATGCCGCCGCGCTATCAGTCCCCTGCGTGCGCGCGATGCCCGCTGTCGCGCTGAGACCAACGACAGCGAGGATGGCTCCCCACGTACAGCTACGCATCAAAACTCGATCTGCGCGCCGAGCTCCACGACCCGGTTGGGCGGTAGCCCGAAGAATTGCGTCGCCGACTGCGCATTC